>RFHO01000428.1 GCA_003696385.1 Planctomycetota bacterium
AGAGGACAGGCCGGAGCCGTTGGTCCCGGATTCCCCGCCGGAACCGCCCGAGGATCTGACGCGGCAGTTGGAGGCCGAGCACGCGGCGCTGGAGCGGCTTGAGGAAGAGGTCGCGTCGATGCGGAAAGCGCTCGGGCAAACCTCGACGCGGGCACGGCGGCTGCGCGAGCGGCTGGCTGCGGCCGAGCAGATGCTCCATGCCCGGCGACGTTCGCTGCAGACGCTCGCGGAGCAGATCGCAACGACCGGCGAAGACATCAAGCGCACGCGGCGGACCCTGGCCGAACTGGCCGCGCAGCGGACGGAGCTGGCGCGCGCGGTCGCAGAACTCCACGTGGCCGTGGCCGAACGGCAGGAGGCTCTGAAGCGGCAGCGTACGCGCTTTCGGATCGTGGCCTTCGACGGCAGCCGCGGGACCACCCGACGGCCGATCGTGCTGGAATGCGGACGGGACGCGATCCGTTTCGTCCCCGAAGGCCTGGGGCTGGGGCCGGAGCAATTGAACGGGTTCACCGTGCGATTCAATCCGCTGGCTCAGGGCGTCAAGGCCCTGGCCGCGTTCTGGGAAGCCTGGTACGAGTCGCATCCCGAGCCGGGGGTCGATCCGGAGCCGTACGTGCTGTTGATCGTGCGGCCCAGCGGTACGGTGGCGTTCTACGTCGCCCAGCGGCTGCTGGCGCCGACGGGAATCCCGTTCGGCTATCAACTGGTCGAGGAGGGGGTGGAGCTGGACGTCGGTCCGGCCAATCCGGAGGCGGTGCAGGCGCTGCGCGAAGCGGTGGAGCCGGCGCTGAGCCAGCGGGAAAAACTGGTGGCCGTGCTGGCGCGGCGTTCGCGTGCGTTCGGCGAACCGCTGGATCTGGGGGACGCGCAGCGGGGTTTCCTCGTCGCGAATCCGAAACTGGCCGGACGGGATGGAGCCGCTGGCGGGACGGCTCGGGGAAACCGGACCGGTCCCGACGCGGGCCGGCCGGCGGCGAGTGGCACGGGGCGGCCCGGCGACGGCCCGGCGGACGGGCATGCGGTGCATGGGCGCGGCGGAGCCCGACCACCGGTGCCGGGAATCGCCACACGCGCTCGCTCGGGTGGTCTTCGCCCCGACGCCACATGGTCGCGGTTTCCCCGCCGCTACGGCGTCACGCCGGCCGATCGTTTCTTCACCAGCGATGCGTTCCGCAACCGCCACGTCGGCGACGAACGGATCGGCCTCTCGGGCCGAGCCGCCGGTGGGCCGCCACGTGCCGCAGGCCGCCCGGATCCGCACGCCGGCCGCGGATCGGGCGCCCGTGGCGAAGGCAGGGCGGGATGGCCGGAGGCAGCTTCGGGTGGAGCGGAGCGATCTTCGACGGCGGACGGGGCGGCCGGCTGGCCGCGGTTGGAACAGGCGTTGAAGGATCCGGCAAGCCGGGCGGAAGCCGGGGCGGTTTCACGCCGGACTGCCGTGCCGAGCGGGCGCGGCGCTATCGACTCGCTGTCGCCCGATGCGGAATCCCCGGCTCGACCGTCGGCCGCAAACGCCTCGGGTTCATCGGCCGCGACTGCCGCCGACGCCCGGGACGCGCCGGCCGGATCGGCCGTGCCGTTGCACCGGCGTGACGTGGCGGGGGTGTCCGATGTTGCGGCTTCGGTGGGCGGCGAGGGCAACGAGGGCGGCTCGGCATTGGAGGCCGCGACGGCGGCTCGCCAACGGCTGGCTGGCCGGTCGACGGTGGACGGGCCCGTCCGCTCCGGGCTGTCCGCTCCGGGCGGTCTGCCGAACACGAACAGCGCGGCGGCAGGCACAGCGGGTTCGTCCGGAACGGCCGCGATGAAAGGAAGTTCGGCGACGGCGTCCGCTGTGGCCGCATTGCCGTCGGCGGCGGGGGCCGGACGATCGACCGCCGATGGATCCGCCGGCTTCCGCGTCGGCGGTTCGGGCGGCGCTGCGCCGGAGTCACTGCGTCGCTGGGGGATCCACTCGCCGGACGCCGTGATCGGACTGGAGCGACCGGTGCCGCTGTGTGTGGATGCGGATGCGGTGACGGTGGGCGGACGGACCGTCAGACGCTTCGATCCGCCGGACGATCCGACCGCATGGACGACTTTTCTCGCGGGGCTTGTGCAGCAGACCGCGACCGACTGGGGCCCGCCGCCACGCGTGTTCTACTGGGTGCCGCGATTGCAGGTCACGGTGGTTCCCGGTGGACAGGTGCACTTCGAACGTCTCCGCAAGGCGGCTGAACGGTTGCGGCTGGATGTCGACGCGAATCCGCAGCTGGCTCCTCCCGACTGGGCCGTCCCGCAGGACGACTCGGGTGCGGGCGGGGGCCGGTCGGCCGCAGCCACGGACGTCCGCCCGCTGGAGGGCTTCGGCGGAGGGCTCGGCCCATGAGCAGAAACAGACGACGGGACGAGGTCGGGTTCGGGTCCGATTCGTTTCTGGACATCGTCGCGAACATCGTCGGGATCCTGATCATTTTGATCGTGATTGCCGGAGTGCGTGTCAGCCGCCAGCCGGTGCGACCGACGTCGGGTACGCCGGAGCGAGCGACCGCCGAAGCCGCCGCAGGTGCGCCCGGGGACGAATCCGTGGAGTCACCGAAACCCCGGGCGACGGGCGGGTCGCCGATGCTCGCCGCGGAAAAGGGTGGGCCGATGCGGTCGGCTTCCGCAGACGCTGCGGCGGGTGAACCCGCGGCGGTGCTCGTGGCGTCGGACGCGCCCGGGCACTCCAGGGAAGCGACGCAGGCGGTCTCCGCAGGGGAACGTTCGGGCGAAACGGATGCGACGACGGCGGTGGGAACCGTGCGTGAGGGACGCTCCGATGACGGCCGGGGAGTCTCCCGCCGCGGGAACGGCGAGGGGCAACCGGCGTCCAATGAAATCGCGGAGCGCCAGCGACGTGCGCGAATGCGGGAAGAGCGGGAGCAGCAGTGGGAGACCTACCGGGAAGCCGTGTTGCGCGAAGCCGCGCAGCGCGGCGTGCTGCGGCGTCTGTTGGCCGAGCGGCAACGGTTGGAAGAAGCACGTGCGCGGCTGCAGCGCGAGGCCGACGCGCAGCGGCGGGCGTTGGGTCGACTGAGCGAAGAACTGCGTGCGGCGGCGGAAGAGGCGGAAACGCTGCAGGCGAGGATCGCCGCGACGAAACGGCAGCTCAACGAGCTACTCCAGCGACGCGAGGCCGTGGCGGCGGAGCTGCGTCGCGTGCGTCTGGCCTTGGAGCGCAGTCGCGGGGAACGTGACCGGCTGGCCGCGCAACTGGCGGAACTGCAATCCCGAATGGCGCCGGTGAAGCAGATCAACCACCGCGTCAATCCGGTCGGCCGGCAGGTCACGGGGCCGGAGCTGCACGTCCGCCTGTTGCGAGGCCGGGCGGTAGTGGTTCCCCTGGAGGCGCTGGCGGACCGGTTGAAGGCGGACGTGCAGCGCCGCCGCCGATGGTTGTTCGAGTACGGCTCCTACGAGGGCACCGTGGGCCCGCTGGAGGGCTTCACGATGCGGTACCTGGTCGAGCGACAGACGCCCACCGTGCTGGAGGAGCTTCGATTCGGACGTGGATACGTACAGTTCGGGGTCACCTACTGGGAGCTGGTTCCGGAACCGGATGTGCCCGAAGAGCCCTTGGAGGAGGCATTGGGCCCGCGGGGCCGTTTGCGACGACGGCTGGCCGGGGCGTCGCCGGGCACGACGGTCACGGTCTGGGTGTATCCGGACAGTTTTGCGGAGTACGCCGTGCTGGATGCGGCGCTGCATCGGATGGGCTTCGAAATTGCCGCCCGCCCGTTGCCGTTCGGCATCCCCATCGCAGGCTCTCCGCACGGTACGCGGTCGATCGGTCAATGAGCCGGCTCGGACGGAGCCTCGACCGGCGCGGGTCGGTTGCCGCGAGGCGCCGCCACGACCGCCCGGGCGTCCACGAGCTCACCAGCCGTCGTGGAGTCGCCGGCGCGCGGCGGCATGCGTCCCGGCCCAGCCGCCGCGTCGCCCCGCTCCACCTCGTGGCACAACGGACAGGCGGGGGCCGTGCGGATTTCCGTTCGCCACGCCAGCGCTCCCCGCATTGCCGTCACACAGGCCGCCACGACCAGCACCGCGGCCGCGCCACGGACGAGCGACACACGAATCCGCTGCGTGAGCGAGGCCCCGAACGCCCCCAGCGCGGTCAGCGCCGGCAGCGTTCCCGCACCGAATGCCAGCAGGCACAGGCCGGAGTACCACGGGTCGGCGGATCGAAAGGCCAGAGCCAGCATCGCGTACACGATGCCGCAGGGAACGACGCCGTTGAACAGGCCCGCCGCGAACAGCTCTGTGCGCGACGGTGCCGCCAGCAGGCTGCGGAACGCCGTCGAGACGCCACACACGCCGACCAGCCACCGGGGAGTCCGGACGAGAACGACCCCCAGGCCGCTGAGCCCGACCAACAGCATCAACGCTGCAGCGGCAAGGGACAGTGCCGCCTGAACCTGCGGAAGCCACGCCAAACTCGTCGTCAACCGCCGGCCGGCGAAGCCCGCCATCGCACCGAGGAACGCGTACGTGCACAGCCGCCCCGACGCGAAAACGAGCTGATCCGCCCAGCACGCCCGTGGGGACGTTCGCGATCGACCGGCCAGCAACGCGAACGGGCCGCACATGCCGACGCAATGGCCGCTGGCGGCCAGTCCCGCCGCCAGGAAGACCAGCGGATCCATCGGTCCGTCCGTCATGGCGTCGCCTCCGGGACGGACGCCGCGATATCCCGCGTCGGGACTGCGGCGACAGGTTCGGACTCGGTGCACTCTGCGCGGCAGCCGTCCGCCGGATCGCGATTCGCGCCCACGACAGCGGGGCTCGACCGCTCGTCGGCGTTCAAGGAAGGCTCCGTCCACGCCGGCACACCGGCGGCGCGCTGCGCGTTGATGAGCACGACCAGACTGCTGACGAACATCAGCGCCGCGGCAAGCACCGGATTCAATCGTCCGGTGGCCGCCGCCAGCATCCCCACCGTGTTGTAACCGAACGACCACAACAGGTTCTGGCGGATGATCGTCCGTGCGCGGCGCGCCAGTCGAACAGCCCACGGGAATCCGCGGAGGTCGTTGTTCAGCAAACAGACGTCGGCGACCACACGGGTCAGATCCACACCCGCGGCCATTGCCACGGCGACGTCCGCCGCCGAAAGCGCCGCTGCGTCGTTGAAACCATCGCCCACCATCGCCACCGGCCCGATGGTCGCGCGGACGTCCCGCAGGTGTTGCGTTTTCTGGTGCGGTGAACACCCTCCGATCGCGGGAACCGACAGTACCCGTCCCAAGGCCGTCACCCGCGCCGCGGTGTCGCCGGACAGCACGCCGACATCCAGGCCGAGCCGGCGGCACGCGGCGAGTGCTTGGCTCGCTTCCGGACGCAGCTCGTCGTCGATCACGAAGGCGGCGACGACGCGGCCGCCGACGCCGACGTACACGCACGATTGTTCGTCCGCGGTGTGCTCCAGCACGCGACGCAGCCCCTCCGAGATGCGGCAACCGGCTTCGTCCATCAATTGCCGACTGCCGATCCAGATCACCGACCTTCCGGACTCGGTGCATGTTCCGGACGGGCGTGCGGCCGGCGACAGGGCGCGCGTCGCGCCGTCCGGCCGTCGATCGACCCGCAGGCCGCGTCCTGGCAGCGTCGTCGGTTCCCCGCAGCGGGTGGACCGGAGCGGCGCAACGCGGTCGCCGGCTCGGTCGTTGTCACCGTGAAAGGAAGAGTTTCGTTCGTCGAATTCGCGGAGGAAGCGGGCGATGGCGCGGGAAAACGGATGCGGGCTGGCGGCCGCGGCCGCGCGCACTTCCTCCAACACATCGAGCGGCAACGCTGCCGACGCCGCCGTCTCAACGATTGGCGTCTCCGTGTCGCTTCGTGGGCCGCGCGCGGTTTCCAGAGGCCGGCCGGACTCGTCGAATGCGGCGCGAACGTTCGGCAGGTCGCGGGTCAACGTTCCGGTCTTGTCGAAGCGGACGGCTTTCACCGTGGCGAGTCTCTCCAGCGCCTCGCCGCCGCGAACCAGAACGCCGACGGCAGCGGCACGCTGCAACGCCGTCCAGACGGTCAGTGACGTCGCCAACGTCAGCGCGCAGGGGCAGGCGATCAGCACGACCGCCAGCGCGCTGAGTATCGCGGTCTCCGTGCCGTCCCGTGCCTGATGGGCCAGAAAGGTCCCGGCTGCCGTAGTCGCCACGAGCGCGGTGAACCACGGCGTGAGCCGTTCGGCCAACCGCTGAAGACGTCCGCGGCTTTTCCGCGCACGGCGGGCTTCGCCCAGGATCTGCGCCAGGCGACTTCGATCGGCCGGTCGCAGCACCACCAGCGTGACGTCGGTGGAAACGGCGAGCGCCCCGGCCGGGATTTCGTCGCCGCGGACCCGCCCGACCGGCCGCGATTCGCCGGTCAGTAACCGGGTGTCGAACTCGGCGGCCGCCGGTTCCTGAAGCGTCGCATCGACGGCCAGTCGCTCGCCGATGCCCAGCCGGATCCGGTCGCCGGGACGCAAAAGCTCCGGCGCGACGATGCGGGGGCCGTCGGAGGTCAGGCGGACGGCCCGTTGCGGCAGCAGTCCGCCGCAACGGTCCAGCAATCGGCCGGCATGCAACCGCGCCTGAGCTTCGATCCATCGCCCCAGCGGGACGAGGACCAGAACCATTGCGGTGACTTCGAAATACAGCGGCCCTCCGGTCCACAGATGCCACAGGGACATCGCGAACGCCGCCAGTACTCCGGCGCACACCAGGACGTCCATCGACGGGCGGCGCCGCGACAGCTCACGCCACGCCGATCCGCCCAGAGGCACGCCCAGCAACAACAGCACCGGCACCGTACCGATGAAGGCCAACCACCGGAACAGATCCCGCACCGCTCGTTCCAGCGGCTGCAAACGCGAGGCGTCGTACAGATGCTCGCTCCACAACGCCATGGAAAACACCATGACGTTCATGGCGAAAAACGCGGCGATCCCCAGCCGCGTGGCCGCCCGCCGCGTGGCGTCGTCCGCATCGTCCGTGTCGGCCACGGACGCTGCGAAGCGGCAGCCGAAACAGCAATAGGCCGTCTCCTCGACGGCGGCCGAACGCATCGGCAACCCGCACCACCGACAGTGTTGGATCACCGGGCCGCTCACGGGGGATTCACCAGCTCGATCTGAATGGCGGGAACGAAGTAGATCAGCAGATACACCACGACGAACAACCAGAACAGCCCCCACATGGTCCACACGTACCAGGGGACACGGTTGGTCTGGTACGAATGGAACGTGTGTTCGTCGCGCGGCGAAGGTTGCTCGGTAGTGACGTTCGGTTGGCTCATGGAAACGCCTTCCTGCAAGGGCCGATCGGGCCGGCGGCGGCCGTTTCCGCCGTCACCGGCCGCGCTGCCGCGATTCGGGACGCTCCGCCGGCCCCGACCTCAGTGCAGCCGGCGATCGAGTTCTTCTTCCTGCTGCAGCATTTCGTACTTGGGGCGTTCGATGTCCCGGAACATGCCGTTGGCCGCCGCCCAGAGAAGCAGAAAGAAGAAACCGGCGCTGGCCAGCAGATAGTTGGTGACCGGCGTCAGTGCGAACACGCCATCGGGATCCGACCGCACCACCTGGACGAACTCGTACAGCTTCGTGCCGAAACCGATCATGCTGGGAACCAGGATCACGACGGCCAGAACGGCGGTCGCGACCTTCACCCAGCGTCCCGTCGAACTGATCATGGCGGTGTATCCCTTGTCTGTCTGCGACGGACGTTCGTGCGGCCGTTTGCACGTGCTGCCGTGCGGCTGCCGGCCGTTCGGACGTTTGCTGCGGGAACGAACCCGTACGTCGTCACTGTCCGTTGTGTTCTTCCAGCAACCCCTCGCGGGGGATGGGCGCCGGCGTGTACGACTCATAAAGCGGGTAGCTTTCCAGCCACGATCCCAGCCACTGGATGTAGGTGATCAGCGCGAGAGCCTCGCGTTTGGGTTTGTCGGGACTGCCGTCGAACATCCAGGGGTAGGCGGGCATCGGCGACTTGGTGGACGTCAGCGTGGGGTCGAACAGGTGCACGGCATGCCAGTCGCTGCCGCGGCGTCCGGCTTCGCGGGAGAGGTCCGGTCCGACCCGTCGCGTGCCGAACAGCACCGGACGTTGCAGTTCGTTCTGGTACTCCCAGGAGCGCGCGACCGGGCCCCACCGCTGTTCTTCGTTCGAGACCGGCCGCACGAACTGGCTGTGGCAGTGCCAACAGCCTTCGCCGACGTACAAATCGCGGCCTTCTCGCAGGGCTTCGGCGGCCCGGGCGTTCCACCAGCCTTCGACGTCCCCGGAAGTCGGCGGTTCGCCGAAGGCCGCCACGAACGCATCCGGGAAGCGACGGCCGAGTTCTTCGAACTGATAGCGGAGCTGCGGATTGACCAGCTCTTCCGCCGTCTTTTCCGGCAGATCCGCGTACATCAGCGCGGGAACGACCGCGTTGGAAAGGAACGCGAAACCGAAAAACGTCAGTCCCGCGATCAACAAAACCCCCGATTTGCTTTCGAACATCGTGGTGTGTCCTCAGCTTGGTTCCCCGGAGCGAAATCGACCGTGGCGGCCGCTTCGACCGAGCGCAGAATCGCGCCGGTTTGCGGCCATGCGGGTCAGGCCGTCACCGGCACGCTGCTGAATTCGATTTCCTCCGCTGACCGCCAGGTCATCCACAGGTTCCACACGAAGACCAGGAAACCGGCGAACATCGCCAGTCCGGCGACGATCCGCACCGCCCAGAACGGAATGGAAACGGCGATCGAGTCATACCAGGGCGCCAGGCTGGACCAGCTCCAGCCCTGGAAGACACCCGCCAGGATCAGGTCCGACGCCATCACGAACACGCCCACGGCCGACAGCCAGAAGTGCCACTCGCACGCGGCCCGACTGTACCACTCCCGGCCCAGCAGCCGCGGAATCAGGTAGGTCATCATGCCGAAGATCCACATGCTGAAGACTCCGAACATCACCAGGTGCGCGTGGCCGACCACCCAGTCGGTGAAGTGGATCAGTGCCTGGAAGGTGAGCGTCGTTTGCAGAGCACATTGCAGGCATGTGAGGAAGTAGAACACCATGCCGGTGTAGAACCAGCGGATCGGCAGATTGGTCACCACTTCCCGACCGCGGCCCCACAGCGTGCCGAAGAAGTTGATCAACACGGTCGTCACCACCAGCTCGACGGCGATCGTGGACACGATGGCTCCGTACTGCAGGAACATCGGGATCGGGGTGTACAGGAAGTGGTGGATGCCGTTGAGCGGGTAGAAGAATGCCAAGCCCCAGAACCCCACCAGCGACAGTCCGTGACTCCAGATCGGCTTTTTCAGGATGATCGGCACGAAGTAGTACATCAGGCCCCAACCGAGCGGCGTGACGAACAGCCCCACCAGGTCGTGGATGAACAGCCCGCCCACGGCGCCGGCGCTGGTGCCGGAAACGAAGTATTGCGGGACGAAGTTCCCCATCGCGTAGGTCAGGAACGTCCACACGAACGCCGCCATGAAGTACCACAGCGTCACGTACATGGGGCCCCGGAGCTGGACGATCGGCGCCATGAAGTTGACCGCGACCAGCAACAGACCCACTTGGGCGAGCGGATCGACCCAGACCGGAGTCTCACCCCATTCCAGAGCCTGAGCGTGGCCGGCCAGGATTCCGCCGGCCGTTCCCAGCACGATCAGTTGCCAAGCCGCGAAGATCGCCCAGCTCAGACGGCGATCCAGCACCGGACGCAGAGTCAGTCGGGGCACCGCCCAGTGCAGAAGGCCCAGAAACGCATTCGCCAGGAACCCGTAGGCGATCGCGTTGGTATGGACCATTCGCCAGCGGCCCGGCGAAAAGAACTCGATACCGTTCAGCGGGTTGTGCCGCAGGAGCTGCATTCCCATCAGCAGTCCGCCCAGCATCGAGACGAACATGAACAGCAACGCGGCTCCGAAGTAGGCCAGCACGATCGAACGGTCCACCAGTTGCCCATCGATCCGCTGTTCGCCTTGCGCTTGCATCGAACATCTCCACGTCCAGGTCGTCCCGTCTGAAGGTTCGGCACCGTGGCCACCGCCCGACGGTATTGCGGGCGGCACACCGGGCCGCGGTCGCCGGGCATCACGCGCCCGACGGCTCGGTTTCAGTCGGCCGACGATAGGGCACGAACTGTCCCAGCGGATACAGCAGCCCCATCGACGCTCCGAACACCGCGTGCGTCGCCGCCGCGACCCACCACGGCAGGTACTGGTTGTCGGTGATCCAATTGCCGCCGCACACCAGCGGCTGCAGCCACGAAAGAATGCCGTAGAACATGATCAGCCATACGGCGATGCCCAGAGCGGCACCGACGACGACCCGCGCCGCCGTCGAACGGTTTGCGGTCGTGCGGGCCAGGATCACGTGAATCGGCACACCCAGCAGCATGCCGGTCGCCAGATACAGGCACACGCCGATCGCCAGGATCACGCCGTTGTCGATGGCAAAGACGCGCTCCGGACCGGTGACCTGCAGCGCCCGCTCGCCCAGAGGAAACGTGAGGTAGACCCGGATCAGCTCCAGCGGGTTCTTGCCTGCAATCGATGCGCCGATGATGTTGAACAGCAGGCTGATGGCCGCCGCGATCAAGCCCAGCAGGAAGCCGGTCGTCATGTAGTACATGGTGTAGAAGCCGGTCAGGCTGAACGGCCGGCGAGCCGCTTCCTGCAACAGCCTGGCCTCGATCTCGGCCGCCTGCTGGCGCAGCCGGAGAACTTCCTGTTGCATCTTCTCCAGATCGGTTTCGTGCGCTGTCATGCGTCGGCTCCGCACTCGGGTGCGACGGTCGCTGGTGCTTCGTATTCCCGTTCGTGCTGTACGGACGAGCGGGCCGCCCGGCCGTGCTGGGGCTGCCTCATGGATCGGGTGGTCGCCGTGGTTCACGCGAAGTGCGGCCAACCTCCGGCCCGGCAGGGAAGGTCAGGGACTGTCCGGCGTCGCTGCGCCGGAAGGAGTACTCGCCAGATCCAGCTTGCCGCTCTCCGGTGTGTCACGGCGGAAGGGAGCGGCCGGGGGCAACACTCCCCGCCGCCGCACGTCCGATACGTACAGCACGTAGGCGACCAGGTGCCAGATCGTGTCCGGTTCGTTCTGCAGCGCGTTACGAAAGCCGGGCATCGGCGTTCCGTTGATGCCCGAGACGATCCGCCGGTAGATGTCGATGGGCTGGTTTCCGCCGTGAAGCAGTCCCGAGGTGAGGTCGGCGGCCTTGGTGGCGAAGCCCCACGCATCTTTGCCGATGTTTTCGGCCGTCAACCCGCGACCATCCTCACCGTGACATTTGGCGCATCCCTTCGTGAGGAAGGCCTTCTTTCCCGCCGCGATGTCCTGCCAGGTGAATTCCGGCGGTTGCGGCGTCAGCGGATGGACTTCCTGGCTTTCGGCGGCACGCCATGGGCCGAGCACACGGTCGATCAGCTCGGGCACCACATCCGCGGCGATTTCCTCCTCGAATTCCGCCTCCATCGCCAGTTGTGTTTCAAATTCACCTCGGTGCGTCAGCAGCAGGACGTAGTCGACCAGTGCTTCGCGATCGCGTTCGGGCAACAGGCGGAACGACGGCATCGACGTGCCGGGCACGCCGCGGGTGATCGTCCGCAAAAGATCCGCTCTCCGTGGCTTGGCCCCGTAGGGCGTGCTGGTGAACTTGAAGATGCCTTTCCGGTAATCCCGTGGGCGCGGATACATGTAGGCCGCCGCGGGGCCGGCTCCGTCACCGGAGACACCGTGACACTGGGCACAGTAGAACTGGTACAGATCGCGTCCTCGCAACACGTGCCGTTCGTCGGGGTTCTCGATGCCCAGCGGCCTGGGGGCCCGCGGTGTGCCGCAGTGTTCCTCGAGGATCCGCACCACCTGTTCCCGCAGCTCGGCAGGCAACTTCTCGACCTGCGAGCTGCTGGCGAAATGGTCAGGCAGTTCCTGCTGGCATCCGGTCAACGCGACGGCGAGAAACGTGATCGCAACCGCACACGGACCGGCGATGCTTGGTCTGCTCATGTCGGTTCGCTGCTCCTGCTTATCCGAGGGTGCCCACCCTCTCGCAACGACTACGGGCCGCGTGAAACCGGAACAGCGCTCCGGACCGACGGCCCCCATGCCGATGGTCGACCGTCAGCAACAGCCGTGCCAGAGCCGGCGCGAAGCCTGCGCCGGGCGTAGGACGGGCGGGCACCGGGTGGGCGGGGCGGGCAACGAAGGAGGCATTCGGTCATCGCGACGCGCTTTCTTCGGCAGGCCGACGCCGAAAAGGTGGCTTCCACGCCCGTCGACGGATGCGCGAGGACCAGTCGGCGGCGACGCGCGCGGTGTCACCGCAATCCCG
>RFHO01000429.1 GCA_003696385.1 Planctomycetota bacterium
GCCGCCGGGCGGAAAGTGAAGGTGATCTTCGAGAACTGCTACCTGCAGGAGCATCACAAGCGTCGGCTGTGCGAGATCTGCGGCGAATTGAACGCCGACTGGGTGAAGACGTCCACCGGCTTCGGCACCGGCGGCGCGACCATTGAAGATTTGAAGCTGATGCGGGCCTGTTCGCCGCCGCACGTGCAGGTGAAAGCGGCCGGCGGAATCCGTTCGTTCGACGCTCTGCTGCAAGCCCGCGCCGCCGGCGCGACGCGCATCGGTGCCAGCCGCACGGCGGAGATTCTCGACGAATGCCGCCGCCGCCTCGGTCTGCCGCCGATTCACGTCGATTGAGCCGGACGCCGCGACAACCCGCGCACACGACCACCGCACCGTGGACACTCCAGGTCGAACCACGCCTTCCATTCTGGCCATCGGCGACATTCACGGGTGCGCCCGCGCGCTGGACCGCCTGCTGGAACTGGCGTGCCCCGGCGACGACACAACGGTCGTCGTACTCGGCGACGCCGTCGACCGCGGCCCGCAGACACCCGAGGTCACCGAACAGCTGATCCGGCTCCAGGGGGCCGGGCGGCTGGTGTTCCTCATGGGAAACCACGAAGAACTGCTGTTGGCCGCCCGGTTCGACTCCGGCGCATTCGAACGCTGGCTCGCCTTCGGCGGGCGTGCCGTGCTCCACGCATACGGGAGCTTCGACGCCATCCCACCGGAACACTGGCGTTTCTGGGAATCGGCGGCCGACTTTTGGGAAACGGCGTCCGCGATCTTCGTGCATGCGAATCTGCAACCGGGTGTTCCGCTGGCCGAACAACGCGGTGAGTGGCTGCGCTGGCGTCCGTTGACTGGCGACGAGCCTCCGCATCCGTCCGGCCGCACGGTCATCGCCGGCCATACCCGCCAGCGCAGCGGCTGTCCGTGGACGTTCCCCGGCTGGATCTGCATCGACACGGCCGCCTGCGCCGGCGGCTGGTTGACGGGACTGTGGTTGCCCACCTTTCGCTTCGTTCAAACGAAACAGGACAGCCGCGACTTCCGCTGCGGCCACATCGCCGACGGCACCGTGCACTTCGAACGCACCGCACGGCCCGAACGCTCCGTCGCCCCATTCCTGCGGGACGAGGCCTAGCCGGCAGCCACTTCGAAGAGCGGCGCAGACGACCTCGGCCGCGGAGCCGCCGAAGCGGCACCGATGCACGTGGCCTTCACGATTCCCCAAGGCGTCACGGGTCCCACGTGCGGCGACAGGCGGGACCGGCAGGACACCGTGACGGGGGAGGTGGACGCGCGCATCCGCAAGCTGCATAATGGATTGACACGCATCGATACGACACGGCCGATCGGCGTTGCGCCCGGTCCGGCCGCCCGCCTGATCGTACCCTCCTGCTTGCGCACCGACGACAGGAGCGTCGCCATGTCCCGGCACGCCTCACGCTTTTTCTGGAAAGCCTCTGCGGGCCTTCGCCGAACCTTTCAGTGTCGTCCGCCCCATGCAGTTGCGACGGTCCGCGTGCGTGGTGGCCACCCGGCGAAGGAATGCCCGCACCGCCCCCTCGGCTTACTGCGACGCTCCCCTGCCGCAACGGCGGTGCGAAGTACGCGAATCGGAGCGGGAATCTGCGCCGCCGCGGTGGCCTGTGTGATCCTTCCGGGTGTTCTCCGGCCGGAAGGCTTGCCGGCGGTGCGGGCCGATGATTTCCGAGCGCGGCTGAATTCGCCCGCGGTGGATTTTCGCAAAGACGTGCGACCGATCCTGGCGAAGAACTGCTTTCGCTGCCATGGGATCGACGAAGCGGACCGCGAAGCCGGCCTGCGGCTGGACATCCGGGACGCGGCCATCCGTCCGACCGAAAGCGGCGCCGTTCCGATCGTGCCCGGTCACCCGGAGCAGAGCGAAGTCATCCGCCGCATCCGTTCGAATGACGAATTCGAACGCATGCCGCCGCCGGACACGGGGCTGAAACTGACGCGGCGCGAAATCGAAACGCTGGAGCGGTGGATCCGGCAGGGCGCGCCGTACGAGCGGCACTGGGCGTTCGTCCCGCCGCGCCGTCCTCCGTTACCGCCGCCGGCGTTTCCCGACGCCGATGTCCGCAATCCGATCGACCTGTTCGTGCAGGCCAAACTGAAGGGAACGGGCCTGAGGCCTTCGCCGCCGGCCGACCGGTACACTCTGATTCGGCGGGTCAGCCTCGATCTGCGCGGCCTTCCACCGTCGCCGGAAGAAGTGGCGGCCTTCGTCAACGACCCGCGCCCCGACGCGTACGAACGTCTGGTCGACCGGCTGCTGGCCGACCCGGGCTTCGGCGAACGCTGGGCCCGCGTATGGCTGGATCTGGCGCGATACGCCGATTCACGCGGATACGGCTCCGATCCGCTGCGCCCGAACATGTGGCTGTATCGCAATTGGGTGATCGACGCCTTCAACCGCAATCTGCCGTTCGACCAGTTCACGATCGAGCAACTCGCCGGCGATTTGCTTCCCGACGCGACCGAGCAGCAGCGTGTGGCGACGGCCTTCCATCGCAACACGATGACCAATACCGAAGGGGGCACCGACGACGAGGAATTTCGCGTCGCCGCCGTGATGGACCGCGTCGACACCACCATCCAGGTCTGGATGGGACTGACCATGGGCTGCGCCAAATGCCACAACCACAAATACGATCCGATCAGCCAGAAGGAGTACTACCAGTTCTTCGCGATCTTCAACCAGACCGCCGACGCGGACCGCCCCGACGAAGCCCCCGTCATGCAGGTCCACACGGACGAGTACCGCTTCCGGCTCGCTCGCCACCAGCAGCAGGTTTCCGAGCTGAAGCGGCAGATCGCCGAGCTGCAACGGGAAATCGAACGACAGGCCGCCGCCGGAGACGCACCGCCCGTTGCCGCGCGGTTCGTGCGGATCGAACTGCCCGGCCGTCGACGTATCCTGTCACTGGCAGAAGTGCAGGTTTTTTCGGCGGGGCGGAACGTTGCCCTTCAGGGGAAGGCACGCCAGTCGAGCACGGCGTTCGACGGCCCGGCGCGGCTGGCCATCGATGGCAATACCGACGGCGACTACAACCAGGCCCGCTCCACCACACACACCAACACCGAGGACGACCCGTGGTGGGAGGTCGACCTGGGTGACGATTTCCCGGTGGATGCGGTGGTCGTCTGGAACCGCACGGACAACGGCCTGCAGTCACGGCTGAACGGTTTCGTCCTGCAGTTGCTCGATGCGCAGCGGCGCGTCGTCTGGTCGCAAACGGTGGCCAAGGCTCCGCAACGCGACGTGACGCTGACTCCGAAGCCGCTGACGCCACAGGCCCGGCGGCTGACCGAGCTGCAAAACCGCCTGACCAGGCTCGAGCGGTCCGCCCCCCAGCCGCCGACCGTGCCGATCATGCAGGAACTGCCCCCCGATCGGCGGCGCAAGACACACGTACTCATCAAGGGCAATTTCCTCTCGCCCGGCGAACCGGTGGAACCGGACGTACCCCACGCCTTTCACGAACTGGATCCCGGCCTGCCGAAAAACCGGCTGGGTGCCGCCCGCTGGCTGGTCGACCGCGACAATCCGCTGACCGCCCGCGTCTTCGTGAACCGACTGTGGGCTCAGTTGTTCGGCGCGGGCATCGTGCTGACGGAAGAGGACTTCGGCACGCAGGGCGAATTCCCCACGCATCCGGAGCTGCTTGACTGGCTGGCAGTGGAGTTCATGCGGGACTGGGACACCAAACGCATGCTGCGGCTGATGGTCACATCGGCCACGTACCGGCAAACCTCGGTCGTGACCCCGGATCACCGGCGGATCGATCCGGACAACCGGCTGCTGGCCCGCGCTCCACGCTTCCGGCTGGACGCGGAAACAATCCGCGATCAGGCCCTGGCTCTGGCCGGACTGCTCAGCCGCAAGATCGGCGGTCCTTCGGTGTACCCGTACCAGCCACCGGGCCTGTGGCGAGCAGCATTCAACGGACAACGGAGCTGGCCGACATCCAAAGGCGAAGACAAGTACCGCCGCGGCATCTACACGTTCTGGCGGCGGACGGTCCCCTATCCGTCGATGGCGGCGTTCGATGCGCCCAGCCGGGAAGTCTGCACCATCCGACGCATCCGGACGAACACACCTCTGCAGGCATTCGTGACGTTGAACGATCCGGTGTACGTCGAAGCGGCTCAGGCACTGGCGCGGCGGATCTTGGCCAAAGGCGGAGCGACCGACCGCGCGCGGGCCCGGTTCGGGTTGTCTCTGTGCCTGGCACGGCCCCCTTCGGAAAAACAGATCGGGATCATCGAGCGACTCTATCGGGACGAACTGGACCACTACCGCCGACATCCCGAAGACGCGAAGGCGGTGGCGACCGAACCGCTGGGAGCGCCGCCACCGGGTGTGAAGCTGCCGGAACTGGCGGCCTGGACGGTCGTCGCCAACGTACTGTTGAACATGGACGGCGTGCTCGTGCGGAACTGATGCCGTGTTCCCGCAACGGGCGCGGCCGGACGGATCGGCCGGCCGAGACCAGGTGAACCGCCGGCCGACGACTGCGACCACCAACAACCGGATGGCCGATCCGGTGACACCCGAACAAGCGATGGAGAGACGGCCATGAACGATGCCCTGTTGATCGCTCGCGACATCACGCGACGTCACTTTCTCCGGCGGTCTTCGCTGGGATTGGGCGCCTTGGCACTGGCCGAACTGACCGCCGGTAGTTCATCGGCCGGTGCCGCCGCCGATACCTCGGCGCTCGGTCCGAAGCCGCCGGTGCATCGTCCGCGGGCCAAGCACGTGATTTACCTCCACATGGCCGGGTCACCGCCGCAACAGGATCTGTTCGACTACAAACCCGAGCTGGTCAAGCACCATCTGAAACCCTGCCCCGACGCGCTGCTGGAAGTCCTGAAGAAGGAGCGGCTGGCGTTCATCGACGTGAACAAGCGGCGGCCCAAGATGCTGGGCACTCCGTACAAGTTCCACCGTCACGGCGAAAGCGGCACGCTGGTCAGCGAGCTGCTACCGAACTTCGCCCGCTGCGTCGACGACGTGGCGGTCATCAAGTCGATGAAGACGGACCAGTTCAACCACGCACCGGCCCAGCTATTCCTGTACACCGGCACGCCGCGGCTGGGCGGCGCTTCGATGGGATCCTGGGCGCTGTATGGACTGGGATCCGAATCGCACAATCTGCCGGGATTCGTGGTATTGATCAGCGGCGGCACCGACCCCAGCGGCGGCAAGAGCCTCTGGAGCAGCGGCTTCCTGCCCTCGGTCTATCAGGGTGTGCAATGTCGCACTCAGGGCGAACCGATCCTGTTCGTCACCAATCCGAAGGGCGTCGACCGGACCGTCCGTCGCCGCAGCCTCGATGCGCTGCGCCAGTTGAACGAAATCGAATGGGAGCACTTCGGCGATCCGGAAACACGCACTCGGATCAGCCAGTACGAACTGGCATTTCGCATGCAGATCGCCGTACCGGAGGTGATGGACATCACCCGGGAGCCCAAGCACATTCAGGACGCGTACGGCGTTCAGCCGGGTCGCGAATCCTTCGCCAACAACTGCCTGCTCGCGCGGCGGCTGGTCGAGGCCGGCGTGCGGTACGTCCAGCTCTTCGACTGGGGCTGGGACATGCACGGAACGGGCAAGGGCAACGACCTGATCACCGGTTTGCCCCGCAAATGCAAGGACATCGACCAGCCCATCGCGGCCCTGCTGAAGGACCTGAAACAGCGCGGGCTGCTCGATGAGACGCTGGTGATCTGGAGCGGCGAGTTCGGCCGCACTTCGCTCAACGAGGAGCGGAACGGTTCGAAGTTCCTGGGCCGCGACCATCATCCGCATTGTTTCACGATCTGGATGGCCGGCGGGGGCATCCGCGGCGGCATCACCCATGGTGAAACCGACGAACTGGGCTACTTCGTGACGGAAAATCCCGTCACCATCCACGACTTGCAGGCCACGATCCTGCATTTGCTGGGACTGGACCCCTACAGGCTGAAGTTTCCCTTCCAGGGGCTCGAGCAGCGGTTGATCGGACCGACCGACGACGCCAGAATCGTTCATGAACTGCTCGCCTGAGCGGGATGCCGGCCGTGCCGCGGACGGTCAATCCTCGCCGAACCGATGGGCGGCTTCGCTCTCCAAAACGCACATCCGCCGGCGCGGTGCGACGCCGAGGAGGGAAACCGAGCCGGCAGAGGCGGCGCGGAACAAAGGAACGACTCCATGCTTCGAATCCTGAGCAACCCGCGGCGGCTGTGCACGGGTACGACGCGGCGTGAGCTGCTGGAGGTTGGCGCCGCCGGCGTCCTGGGGCTCGGGCTGGACGTCCTGTTGGCATCCCAGGCCGCCAATCACGAGGCCCGCGCCGCCGATGGACGCTCGGCCGACTCCGCGGACGCCGGCCGCTTCTTCGGTCGGGCCAAGCACTGCATTCTGCTCTATCTGTACGGTTCGCCCAGCCAGCTCGAAACCTTCGACA
>RFHO01000430.1 GCA_003696385.1 Planctomycetota bacterium
AAAAGACCGGTCGCACCTCGATCACACACAACGTGCGCTCCTTCAACAGACGGCGTGGCGGACGTTCGTTGATCGTCGGGCCCCGGAGTGCGTTTCGTCGGCTTGGCATGAAAAAGGAGAGCGCACGATGTCACTGCGGAAACACCGAAAACGTGGATTCACGCTGATCGAGTTGCTGGTCGTCATCGCCATTATCGCAATCCTGATGGCGCTTCTGTTGCCGGCCGTTCAGCAGGCCCGCGAAGCAGCCCGGCGATCGACGTGCAAGAACAATCTCAAACAGTGGGGACTGGCGTTGCACAACTATCATGACTCCTATCGCCAGTTCCCGCCCTCCACCGTCCGGCGGTTCTCCAGCAGTATTCCCACCTGGCGGACCAGCCAGATCTCCTGGCAGGCTCGTCTGCTGCCGTACATCGACCAGGCACCTCTGTTTGCAAAGATCGATTGGGAGCTCGAGCCCGGCAATGGCGGCATCAACACCACCGTGCAGAACACGCCGCTGGAACTGACACGGTGTCCGACCGACTGGCACGACAAGCCCGACACCAACTATGAACCCACCAACTACGTCACCTGCATCGGCAACAAGGACGATGCGATCGCGTCACGGGAAGGCGTGCTGTGGGTAAACGGCGGCTCCAGCATCGCGATGGTGCAGGATGGCACCAGCAGCACGATGATCTTCGCGGAATGCGTGGTGAATGATCCCTTAGTCCACCGTTACGCCGGTGACAGCAGCGGATACCAGAACTGCCAGGCCGGAACCGCCGCGAGCATCACGGGCAACAACACGGGAGCCCGCGGTTACTCGTGGTTTTTCGCCCAGAGCAACCAGTCCTGGTCCTACAGCACGCAGCTGCGGCCGAACGATCCGGCGACGCTGAATCACGAGTGCGAGCAGTGGACGGCAAAGGGCGTCTTTGCCGCGCGAAGTCTGCACCAGGGCGGATTGCACATCGCGCTGACCGATGGGAGTGTCCGGTTCGTCGGCGAAAGCCTCGACCTGGGCGTTTGGCGCGCTCTCGGCTCGCGGATGGGCGGTGAAACCGTCGGCGCGTTCTGACCAACCACGGAAACCTCGTGCAGACCCACGCACCTTCGGCCCGCTCGCTCATGGCGAGCGGGCTTTTCTCGTAGCCGCACAGTCCATCGAACCTTGCCGTCACGGTGATCGACGGCGCCGCGCCGCCAATTCGGCTCCCACAACGCACTCAGGTCGGGCTGGCCGTGCAGCCGGTCACGCAATCACGTCCGTTCCGGGGCACGGGAACCGCCGGGCCGAAACCGCTGCTCGCCGCGAATACCGGACGGATCGCAAACGTTATAGCGATCACCGGGATCGTGCGGGCCCCTTCGGTCGGCGGTTCACGCACGGCCCTTTCGGCAGCACGATCCTTCGACGGTCCGAAATGACTCTTCCCGCGAGGTCGTGATTCCGAAAACATCGATGCCAGGCGTTGCATCCGCGTCCGCGTCCTCGCCAGACCCGGCGACGGATGACGCAACCGCCAGACGTTCGCTTGCGCACGACGGACCCGTGGAGGCGAAACATGATCGATGCATCCGGACTCGCCGACACATGGCAAACGCTGTTCGGATCCTGGCCTGAGCAATTGCCGCGCAGCGGCTGGCTGGTGACCACGTGGGGTGAGACGATTTCCTTCGTGGATTTCCGACTCGGCGCGGGCGTGCTCCTTGTCGAACGCGACCGCCCGGATGCACTGGGCAGCCGCAAAGTGCTCGTGCCGTACGGACACATCGCGGGTTTGAAACTGGCTTCCACCGCCACCTTGTCCGCGTTCGACGGATGGCGATTCCGCTGAGGAATTCGAAGCGCCGGCTCGCGCCGACATTCGCGACCGCACCGCGCAGGCGTCCGGTCGCCCACGTCTCGCCGTTTGCGTGGCGGTGGTGCCACCGCTACACTCGTGTGGTCCCCATTTTCATCAGCACGACACGTCCAGCCGTAACCCAAGGACCCCGCGTTTGGTACTTGCCGATCCGCCAACGATACGCCGATCCTACGCCGCAATCCGCTGATGACCTGTCAACCGTACAAAATCACCGGAACCGATAGGAACGATCTGCATGAACAGAGTTGGACAGCTATTGAACGTACTGGTAGTTTCGTCCGCTCTCTGCGTGGTTGCAGGCTGCAGCGGACAAGAGCGGGCCACGGTCAAGGGTAAAGTGACGTTTCAGGGAGAGCCGGTTGCCAACGGCGCGTTGCGGATGGACCCGATCGGTGGAACGGAAGGCCCCTCGGGTCGCTCGTCCATCGCAAACGGACAATACGAAATCGGACCGGATCAGGGGCTCGTTCCCGGCAAGTACCGCGTGTCGATCACCGCGGTGAAAAAGACCGGACGAAAGGTCAAAGCCCCTGAAGCTCTGGAGGGCGAGCCGACGGAAATCGAAGAGGAAATCCAGTACATTCCGGAACGTTACAATGTCGCTTCGGAGCTGGAGATCGACCTGCAGCCCGGCGAGAACGTAAAGGATTTCGACCTGCAGTGAACCCCCGTTGCGTCGCAGCCGGCCAGCCGACG
>RFHO01000431.1 GCA_003696385.1 Planctomycetota bacterium
AGTGGCAACGATGTCGTGCTGGGTGAGGACGGCGATGACACGGTCAACGGCCAGGGAGGCTCGGACACCGTCGCCGGCGGTCAGGGGACGAACGTGATCACCGGTGATCCGTCCGAGATTGACGAAGCGTTCACACTACCGCTGTCGATTCTGATCGAACTGGAGCGTGTCTGAGACTGGTGCGGAAGGCCCGGCGAGCTGCGGTCCGGAAGCGGAGGGTTCGCACCGTCACAGCCGTCGCCGCAGCCGCCTTGCTGCATCACGTGCCGCGTTCCGCAGTTCGTGCCCGACAGAATGCCGGCGGGATTCCGGCGCCGCCTCACGGGTCACGGTTGTCGGACCGTCGTTGCAGCGAACCGATGGCGGAATCGACCTCGCGGCTTTCACCGGTTTTCGGCAGCCCATTCGCTCGCGCCGCGGCGGATGCGGCTCTGGACGCGGCGTTCGATAACTGCAAGCATGTGCCGTCGCGGCGTCCTTCCTCCCTTCGGGGACCGGGCTTTGCGCGTCCACGTCGCTCTTGGACCGACCGTCCGCCGGGCTGATCGAATCCGTCCATGGAAGCATCCGTTGCGATCGTACTGCTCTGCGCCGTCGCGGGCCTCTGGTATGGATGTCGCATTGCGGCTTCGGTTTTCGTCCGCTCGCAGGCGACGGACGCGGGGGTGAACGACGGCGTGTGCTGGTTTTGTGACGCCCCGCTCCCACGGCACACGGGGCCGATGACGGGCTGGTTGCCTTGCGGCGGCTCGCGTCCTTCGGCATGCCGGGACGCAGCCGGAGCTGTGGCCAAATGCCGCTATCGGCGTGTCGCCCGATCGGCCGGCATGGCCGCGGTTGTCGTGGCGAGCGGTTTTGCGGCGGCCTACCTGCTGGGCCGTTGTCAGGAAGTGACGGAAGTCCGTCCGGATCGGCTCTGGTGGTGGGGGCGGCTGTTCTATCATGAACTCCTGCTGGCACTGCTGCTGTGGGCCACGCTGACGGACCTGCGCGACTACACGATCCCCGACCACATCACACTGCCGGGGATCGGGGTTGCGGTGGCGCTCGCCTGGGCTTCGGGCGACCTGCAGATGATCCACCTGTGGGTCGACTGGAACGATCCGCTGGTCAAGCTGCACGGGCCGCGGATCCCGGAATGGATTCGCGCGCACCGCCACTGGCACGGGCTGGCGTGGAGCGTTTCCGGCGCAGCGACGGGTGCTGTGTTGATTCAGATTCTGCGGTGGCTGTCCCGATGGATTCTCGGCCGCACGGGACTGGGCTCCGGTGACGTGACTCTGCTGGCGATGATCGGGGCTTTTCTGGGATGGCAGGCAACCGTGGTGGTGTTTCTGCTGGCGCCGTTCACGGCTCTTTTCGTGGGGGCATTTTGCGCGTTGATCGGCCGGCCGACGGTGATCCCGTACGGCCCACACTTGGCGTTGTCGGCCTGGCTGGTGATGATGGGTTGGCGATGGATTTGGACCTTCGAACCGACCCCGGTGGTATCGGTACGGCGTTTATTCGGTGACGGACCCGCACTGGCAATTCTGGGAACGGTCGGGCTGGCGACCGCGGCCGTGCTTTTGCTCGGCATCCGGATCTATCGGTCCCTGCCGGTGCGGCGGCTTCGGTAGGGCCCGCCGCCTTTCCCGCGACCGGCGGCGGGCCCGCGCGGAACGGCGCGCGGCCGGCGACAGCCCCGGTTTGGTCGAAAGACACGAAAAGCGAGACGCGGCCGAAATGCGAACCTCGAGGCAATCGGCGAAGCGTGGTCGCGAGCGGTATTCGGCACCTCGTGCCGGAGCCATGAGCGGTAGGCCTGCGCCGCTCCGCCAGCGTGCGGACCGCCGCACCGCTATCGCATCACGGACAGGCTTCTCGCTGTTGGAGGTCATTCTTGCGCTGGCGATCTTCGTCGGGGCGGCGGCGGTCGTGGGACAACTGTGGCAGGTGGCCACGCGTGCGGCGCTGCAGAACGAACTGCAGACGGAAGCCGTCGTTCGTGCCGAGAGCGTGCTCAATGAGGTGCTTTCCGGAGTTCACGCGTTGACATCCCAAGCGGACCAGCCGTTCGAGGACGACCCTTCCTGGACCTGGGCCGTCGACGTACAGCCCTTGGAAGGTAGCACGTTGTACCTCGTCCGCGTGACCGTGCGTCACGAGGCGGCAGCGGCCTATGGTCCGGTGGAAGCGACGCTGTCGCGGCGGCACGTCGTCCCGCCGCCGGACGACGCGGAAGAGTCTTCGGAGTTCAATCTGCTGCCGTGACACACCGCCGCCACATTGCACCGGCTGCGCGACCGACGGCACGGCCCTCGGGATTGGCATCGCGCACACTCACACGGCTCACTCGCCCAACTGCCGCGAAGGGCCGCGCTTCCGCTCCGAACGCTCAGAGCACTTCGTCCAGCGCGACCCAGTCACCACGGCGGATGGCCTCCTGCGCGGCCAGACACGTCGCGACGGCGATTTTGCCGGATTCACCGTCCGTCAACGGCCTCTGCCCGGTTCGGCAGCATTCCACGAAGTGCTCCAGCTCGGCGCGGATGCCGCGATCGATCCGCCCCGCGGCGTCGCGGAAGCCGCTTTCCCGTTCGTCTTCCGCGATGCGGCATTCGCAGCGGTCCGGCCAGTCATACCGCTGATGGACCAGTGTCTGGCGCTGATTCCAGGTGTCGATGCGGCCGGCATCGCCGACGATGCCGATTTCCGTGTCACCGCCGAAGGGTGCGAACAGGCACAGCTCCAGAACGCTGCGGCGGCCGCCGGCGTGTTCGACGATCACCTGAGCGTTGTCCAAGATTTCGCGGTCGGTCAGCACGTCTCGTCCACCGCCGGCGGCCACCCGCACCGGTGGGGTGTCCAGAACCCACGTGAACAGATCGAAGTGGTGCGAGTTCTTTTCCAACAGTGTTCCGCCGGTGAGCCGTTGGCTGGATCGCCAGCCCGGGCGCATCGGCCCGCGAAACTCACGACACCACATCCAGACCGGTCGCCCCACCGCTCCGTCGCGGACCATCGCATGCATCCGCTGATACAGCCTTTGGAAACGCATTTCGTGCCCGACCTGCAGAACGCGCTCGCGCGACAGAGCGGCGTCGATCAACTCGTCGCACTCGCGCACCGTCAACGCCAGCGGCTTTTCGCAGAGCACGTGCTTGCCCGCTTTCAGCGCGGCCATCGACGCGGCGTAATGCTGGTCGTTCGTCAGAGCGACGACCACCGCGTCCAGCGGTCGCACGTTCAGAACATCGCGCCAATCGGCGAAGACCTGCAACTGTTCGCCAGCCAGTCGGCGGGCCGCCTGCCGGCTGGCTTCACTGCGGCTCGATGCCGCCACGACGCGCACGCCGTCCATCTGCAGCAGGTTTCGCAAATGGGCCTCGCGGCCAAACCAGCCGGCGCCCAGCACGGCGATATGCAATGCGTCGTCGCTCATCGTCGATTTCCGTTTCCATCCATTCGGTATCGCATCAACAACGCACCCGCCCGACGGTCGACCGCATGCACGGGTATCTCAGGCGCGAATCGCCGCCAACAACGCAACGCCGCCGGACGCCCCGGGCCGCTGCAGGTCTCCGACCGCCGTGCACCGCGCGAGGGCCACCGGGGCGAACGCGCCCGGCCGAACGGCCACGGCGCATAGCGGGCAAACACGCGCCCAACCGACAGCACCTGAAGCCGCTTGTCGCGGGACGGTCGTATCGCTTCGCCCCGGGGATCGCCCGCCGCCGGCCTGTCAGGTCATGTCCTTTGGCGGCCCAACCGGCTCTCTTCGGAACGGCAGCCGGCGCCCCTCAGGGCCCGGCACATTGCCGGGGCGATCTGCTCCCGGCCCGCCTCCGCGGGGACCGTTCGGAAAGCCGCGGCCGCGAGGAAACGGCGGTCGTTCGCCGCCGCGCTTGCGTGGGTCGAACCGCCCGCCGCCAATCCACCTCAAACTCGTGCGCTCCCCCGTGATCACCGCACGGATCTCCTGAGCCAGCCGGTGCGCCTGCCAGATCGCCGGCCAGGCCTCCCGGTCGGCCTTGGGTCGCTGCTGCAATTCGCGCATCACGTACCGGCGCCAGAGCTCCCGCCGTGCGTCTTCCGGAGAAAGCCGCAGGATGCGATTGCGTTCGTCGTCGGGCAATTGGTCGAGCAGTTCGTCGAGCTTCTCGGTGTCGGCCACCGGCGGGGGATGTTTGCGGACGAGCTGTTCGACCACCGTCATCAGAGCGGCATGCAGAAGCCCCCACCAGCGTCGCTCGATGTTCGGCTCGGCTGCAAGCACACTGCGGGCACGCTCGCTCATCAGGTGCTTTTCCAGCTCTTCCCACGTTTCCGCACCCGGCGTCCCGCGCAGGTCGATCGCACGGGCGATCATCTCCAGGAACCGCAGTTGACGTGCCGCCTGCGACTGACCGCCGTTGAACCGTCGGCGGACCTCTTCGGGGATCGGCAATCTCTGTTCGACCAGCGAAATAATCCGTTCGAGTTCCTCTGGCTGCAGACGCAGCGCCAGCAAACGTTCGCTCTGCCGTGCGTCACGGACCAGTGCGAGCCGTTCGTCGTCGCTGCCGGCCGACCGGATGCGGTCGCGCTCAAGCACATCGAGGCTCCGCAGCCATTGCACGTACCGCCGCAGCGTCACTTGCAGATCCGGATCGGCGGCAACCGCCCGGTGAAGCTGCTCCAGCGCGGCCAACTGGTCGGAAGACATCTGCTGTAGCCGCTGAAAGGCCGCCAGAATCCGTTCCCGTTCCGCCTGTGGCATCCGTTCGACGCGCTTGATGGCCTCGGCGCGATCGTATTGCGCCACGATCCACGTGGCATCAGCATCAGAAGCCCCACCACGGATATCCGGAGATCGCTGTTGCGGAAACCACGTCAGGTCGAACGCTGCCCCATCCTGCGGTGAGACATCCTCGGCGAACAGTCCGGATTCGTGCAACTTCTGCAGGAACTTCAGCGAACCGACTTCGCGGTACAGCGGCTCGTTTTCCAGCAGGGCCAACTTTTCCAGAACGGGTTCGTATTCCTGGCGGCCCCAGTGTGCGGCCACCGCAAACGATACGGCTGCGACGACACCCAAAAGCACGCCCCACATTGCGACGGGAATCGCATGCTCCACCCATCGTCGCTTCGGCCGGCCCCCTGCCGCGGCTTCCACGCGGATCGACGCCAACGTCTGCTTGGTGAAGGCTTCGGTCGCACGGATCCGCGGCAACACATCCAGCATCTCCCAGGCTGCGACCATCTCCTGGAGTTCCTGCCGCGCCTCAGGGCTGGTCGCCAGAGTGCGTTCGATCTCGGCGGCCTGCTCCTCCGGCAATTCACCGTCGAGATAGGCGGCGATGTTCTCCAGTTGCTCCGGGGGAAATGCGGACTTTGCAGTCATTGCCAACCCGCCAATCGCAAAGTCGAACAGGAACACCGCAGCCGCCGAACCGGACCGGCGCGGCGGCGCAACATCTGCCAGCGCTTCGGCCCTTCACCTCTACGCCACACTGCTCGCCCGGCGTCTCATCGCGCATCGTTTCTCCGACACGCCGGAATGTTTCTCTCCACCGCCGATCACGGCCGGCGATCAACCGCCGCCGTTTCCGGAGCGGCCGCACGCAACTGCGCCGGCGACCGCCGCCACAAGTCGACACAACGCCGTAGGACGCCGTTGGTCGCGATTCATCGCTGTTCACGTTTCAGGACGGGTTCCAGGTATTCGCGCAGGTTGCGCCGAGCCCGCGACAGCAGTGATTTCACCGCATCGGTGCTCAGGTTCATCACCGCCGCGATGTCCGCGTAACTCATGTGTTCGAACCGATTGAGCAGCACGACCATTCGCTGGCGTTCGCTGAGCTTTTCGATGGCGTCGCGGACGATTTTCTGCTGTTCGACGGCGGCCAGTTGCCGCGACGGCATCAGCGCCGATTTTTCCGCGATCAATCGCTCCAAGGGCTGCATGCCCAACGGGCCGGACTCCGTCGTCTTCAAGGGAACTTCCTTGGCGTGACGCTTGGACCGCCGGTAGTTCATCGCCACGTTGTGCGCGATCCGGAACAGCCACGTGCTGAAACGAGCCGTGGGGCGATACCGTCCGCGAGCCGCGTATACCCGCAGGAAAACATCCTGGGTCAGGTCCTCGGCCACGTCCTGCCGGCCGAACATGTGATAGAACAGGCCCACCAGTCGATCCTGATACGCCTGGACCAATTCTTCGAACGCACGCTCATCCCCGTCCCGGACGCGCAACATCAGCTGCACGTCCGGATCTCGGAGGTACGGTGACGTCTCGATCTTTGCGGTGCTCACCAATGTTCTCGTCTCGTCCTCCGGCCGCACGAACCGCACGCGGCGCCAGTCGCGGCCCGCCGCGTGGCGGATGGCTTCACTGCAGGCCATCTCGATCCCACGCCGGCGAACAACCGAACTTTCCGCCCGGCGAAAGGCGGACCGGACCTCCGCTCCGGTTTTCAACACATTCGAACGGGTCGAGTGTCGGTCGATCGCGCCGCCGCGGCGAAACGCCAACACTACGACGCACGGTCCACTCCTCCCGACATCGCCGCCATTTCCACGTCCCCGGCCCGTGTCGAAACAGCCACGGACCACCATTGCGCCAGCAAGGTACCCGTCGCCATGCAGCCGAACGTATACAACGCCGCAGGAAGCGCGATCGCCGCGTGGCCGGGGAACAGTTGCTGCGCCAGCACGGTCCCCAACCCCGCGTTCTGCATGCCCACCTCCAACGTCAGAGCACGTCGCTCACGTTCGTCCAGCCGCAACGCCGTGGCCGCGGACCACCCGGCAGCATAGCCAAGCAGATTGATGCCCAATAATGTACCCCACAGCAACGGCGCCGACAGAATGAGATTCCGACGATTGTCCGCAACCACGCTCGCAATGATCCACAGAATCGCCAGGTTGGCCACCATCGAACCATGGCTGCGGATGAACCGGCCCACGTGAAACCACACCCGACGCCAGAGGTCGCGCCCGTCCCCAAGCGGTTTGGTGCTCCCGTAGTTCTCCGCCAGACGGGCCACCGCGTACCCCAGCAACACCGGTCCAACGACCATCCACAGCAACGAAACGAACGCCCGGCGCGCCAGCACGCCGGCGTCCACACTCGCCCCCGCAAGCAGGACGTACAATGCCAGCGGTACGACAACCGGCGAGCAAAGTGTGGCGCAGGTCGTCAGGCTCACTGAAAAGCTCGCGTTCCCCCGTGCCGTCAGCGTGAGCACGTTCGAAGCCATCGCGCCCGGAACGCAACCGACCAGCGCCACGCCGACGAATGCGTCGCCCTCCAGCCCGGCCAGCCGGGCCAGCCCCCAGGCGATCAACGGCATGCTCAGATACTGTACGCCCGTGCCGGCCAGAACCAACGGCCAGCGGCGAAGAACCGACAACAATTCGTCCCGCGGCAACAGCGCCCCGACAAAGAACATCGTCGCCGCAAACAGCGGTGCCCGAACCGGGGCCAAGGCGGCAAAAGGATCGGCCATCCCCACCCATGCATCCCACTTCAACGCGGTCAGGGACAGCAACATCAACCAGATGAAAAGGAACCGTTCCAGCATGATGCCCATGCCCAGATCCGCCCGTGGCGCCCGCGCAGCCGGTCTGCCCACATGGACCGCCGAGGCACGCATCACGGCTCGCCAACCTTCGCGCATCCTGGTACGCACGAAAGCCGTCCGTACTCCGACCCGCCGCGCGGCGCCGCTCCCTCCGCCCTTCCCGCCTCCGGCCGAGGGTGGGAACATCCACACCGCGCCTCGGCGAGTGTCTCCTCGGCGGATGCCGCTGCGGGTCGCCCCCTCGGCTGTGATCACCGGCAGCGCTTGCATTCTGATCGGTCAAGCCGGATTCACAACCCAACCGCAGGCGGGGCGGTCGAGTGTCCGGCTTGCGGAAAACGGCGCACATCGCCTGGAATCGCCGGTAACGGAACTCGGAGGAAAGTCGCCCGATGCCGAACGATGACGATGTCCGCATGAAAGGTTTCGCCCGCCGCGCGCCGGTCGCCGCCGCGCAGCGGTGGGTCTGTCAGGCCGCTGCCAGACTCGAATCCGAGTACGTGACACTCGCCGATGCGCTCGGTCGCGTCCTGGCCGAAGATCCGACCGCAACGATGGACGTCCCGCCGTTCGACCGCTCCGCGATGGACGGCTTTGCCGTCCGGTCGACGGACCTCGCCGGTGCCACCGGCTACGACCCGGTTCCACTGCGTGTGATCGGCCAGTCCCTGCCCGGACAACCGACCGTGCCCGAAGTCCTCCCCCGCACGGCCGTGCGCATCATGACCGGCGCCCCGCTGCCGAAAGGTGCCGACGCAGTCGTCCCCGCCGAGTTCGCGCGGCAGGACGACGCGGGGATGGTGTGGATCGAGACGGCGGTTCCGGCCGGCAAACACATCGGCCGCCGCGGCGAAGACGTCACGCGCGGCACCGTTCTCTTTCGAGCCGGCCGTCGACTGCTTCCGCAGGATCTCGGCGTGCTGGCCTCCACAGGCATCACCCGGTTACGCGTCGTGCGGCAACCTCGAGTGCGATTGCTGATCACCGGAAACGAACTGGCTCCGGCCGGGCATGAGCGGCAGAAGCATCAGATCCATGACGCCAACGGCCCAATGCTGCATGCCTTGGCACGGCGCGACGGCGCGCGGCTGGACGCTGTCGTCCACGTGCCCGACGATCGGCAACGACTCCGCCGGGCCATCGCAGCAGGCTGTAAGGACGCCGACGTCCTGCTGATCAGCGGCGGTTCAAGCGTGGGCAGCGAAGACTACGCCCCGCTGCTCGTCGCCGAGCTGGGCGAACTGCCGATCCACGGCGTGGCGATCCGGCCGGCGGCGCCGACGGGCATCGGCCGCATTGGTTCGACGCTGGTGTTTCTTCTGCCGGGAAACCCCGTCTCGTGCCTGTGCGCTTACGACTTCTTCGCAGGCCCCGCGATACGAGCTCTGCAGGGACTGCCGTTCCGCTGGCCGTATCGCAGCCGCGTGCTTCCACTGGCACGCAAGATCGCCTCCGCGCTCGGTCGTGTCGACTACTGCCGGGTGCGGATCGAAGCCGGCCGCGTCTTTCCACTGGCGGTCAGCGGGGCGTCGATCCTGACCTCGACCACCCGCGCCGACGGATTCGTCGTCGTCCCGGAAGACTCGGAAGGTTTTCCCCCGGACACCCCCGTTCGCGTTTTCCTTTACCAGCCGGAAGGCATCACCGACGGCGACGACCACTGGATCCACTGACGGCTCGCGGCCCCGCCGCAAACTTTGGCCGGAATCTGGTATTGGCGCAGATCGACGGAAAACGTAATTGAGCGGCTTGCGCAGGTCAGCGACACGGGCGACACCGATCGCTTCGGCCGCCGCGGCCTGCCTTTCCCTTCCGAGGCGGCCCGCACGATCCCACAGTCGGCAGGCGGTCGAACCGTCACCGCCCCGTCCGAATCACGCGATGCCTCCGCCCGGAGGGCGCAGCCGCGGAAACGCAGTCCACGTCCCATGTCCATCGCCGCTTCGACCCCGGTCGTCCTCTCCGCCTCCGTCATCGGGAACCATCCATGCCCGTTTCCGAACCATCCAACGCCTCTCTTCCCGAGTCCGACGAGACATCGCAACGAAACACCTGTCCGGAAGCCGGCGGAAGCCCGCGACCGACGCCGACACGGACCGTTGAGGTCCCGTGCGACCTGTGCGGCCGAACGTCATTCGAAGTGATCGCGACGCGCGACCGCCACGGCCGACCGCTGCAGACCGCGCTGTGCCGCTGCTGCGGATTGGTGCGCCATGCCGAACTGCCCAGCGAACAGGAGCTGGCGGCGTTTTACGCCAAGGAGTACCGGCTGCGGTACCATGACGAGTGGACACCCTCGGCGCGGCGGGTGATGCGGGCGTGGAAGAATGCCGCACGGATCCATCGGCAACTTCAACCATTTCTACCCGCCACCGATCGGCAACGGCGATCGCTGCTGGATGTCGGCTCCGGAATCGGCTGCCTTCCGAAGCTCTTCGAACAGACCGGCTGGGATGCGCACGGCATCGAGCCGAACGAGGGCTTCCAGGCATACGGCAAAACGCGACTGCGGGCACCCGTCGAGCGGGCGGACCTGCAGTCCATGCCGACGGAGCTCCGGTGGGACGTGGTTACGCTGGTGCACGTCATCGAGCACCTCCGGTCCCCCCGTGCGGCTCTGGCCGACATTCACCGGCGATTGCAATCCGACGGCCTGCTGTACGTGGAATGTCCGAACCTCGCCGCTCCCCACGCCGTGCGTTCCCGTCTGTTCCACTACGCGCACATCTTCAACTTTACCCCGGTGACACTCACCTGGCTGGCACGGTCGGTCGGGTTCGAGCCGGTGATGCGGTTCGGACATCCGGACGACGCAAATCTGCAGATGCTCTTCAAGCGGTCCGAGCCACAGCGGGTCGGGTTCGACGATCGCGGCTACCGCACGACGATTGACGCCCTGCTGCGCGCCCAGCCTCGCCATTACTACGCACGCCCCTTTTATTGGTACTCTCGGTGCCGCAAACTGCTCGCATACGCGTGGGAACACCTGACGGCAAACACCTTCGTCCAACGGCTGGAACGCCGGCTGGCCGATCCCCCCGAGCCCGGGTCGCTCGGGCCGTCCGCGGCGCGTGCCGCTTGAGAAAGACAGACTTGCATCCCCACCGCGGTGCCTTACACTGCTGCCGCAGATTTGCCGGATCGCCCGACCGGCAAGGCCTTCCCCGATTGCCTCACTCGGCAACCCGCCGCAATGACGCGGCGAAGCGAGCGGCCCATTGTGTGCGACAAGGAGGTCGAAACGATGGTGCGTTGGAAGGTTCTGTGGCCTGAAGACCTGGAAGGCAGCTCCGCAGTCGCGGTGCAAGCGTCCGCGATCGCCGACGATGCCGAGAACCCGCCACGGCCCGTGCTGGCCGGAAGGCCACGTTTGCGGCTGGTGGGTGAAGCCGTGGGCACGGCCCCGTCCGACGCTCACGGTGGCAGCGAGCGGTCGCACAACGACGCCGGGGACGTAACGACCGACGAATCCGATCGGCACGACATCCGACCATATGCCCGCGCGGTGATGATCCGCGAACGGGCCCGCGACATCTACCACAACCGGGTCTGTCCCGCCTGTCGGCGCGCAGCCGCCGTTCCCCTCTGCTTGCAGGACGGGACGCGTGACCCCAGCGGCCGCGTGAACCCCTTCACGGCGACGCTGGTCGGATTCCGCTGCCTGCAATGCCGCCACGAATGGCCCGCGTCGCGGATCCACCATTGACCGCACGCGGCGCGACGTTTGAGGCGGTCTGCGACGGCATCCCGGTCGATCCGCAAAGGAGCTTGCCGCACACCGCCACCGGCCGCCGCCTTCGTACCGATCGCTTTCGACGCGGCCGCATCGGCCGTTCCGCAAAACTGTCATCGACCGCCGGAAGGCGGCCCTCCGCCGGCGTGCCCGGGCGGCATCTGTCCCTGCATCTGGGCCATCTGAAGCATGCGCGCGCGGGCCATGGCCTCTTCCGCCTCGGGAATGCGACCGCACCGTTGATAGATCACCGAAAGCTGAGTGAACGAGAACGGATCGTTCGGTTCGAGTTCCGTGACCTTCAGAGCGTGCTCGATCGCCCCTTCCAGATCGCCCAGCCGCTGCAGATACACCCCCAGCGCCATGTGCGTCTGCACGTGGTTCGGGTCGACCTCCAGAATGCTCTTGAGCTTCTCGACGGCCGCTTCCAGATCACCCTGATCCTTCAGCGCGATGGCCTCGTCGTACATTTCGTCCGGTGTCGGCATGGCCGCGTTCTCCCGTGAATCGCTTTCGCATGCAACGTCATGCAGGGCGCGGAAGCATCATAGTCGTGTGTTGCGGCGTGGTCTATGATCCTGCCGCATGGCTCCGCGTGCGGGCACCGAAGACCGGACCCGCCGCCAATCGACCTTCCCCCGCAAGCGGCGGTTGCGTTGACGATGGCCGACAGATCACCCATCCCCTCCGCTGCACATCCCGACCGACGCTCCCTGCCCGGCGCCCCCCAACGGCCCTCCGGCAAGCCGGCGGTCGCGCGTTCGGAATGGTTTTGCGTCGCGGGAATCCTCGTTTTGGCCGCGGCGTTGCGGTTTGCCGCCCCGGAGCGTCTGGCCGTCGAACACTTCGATGAGGGCGTCTACTCTTCGAACCTGTGGTTCGGTCGGGAGCACGCGTTTCAGTACCCGGACCGTTTCCTCTACGCCCCGCCGCTGCTGCCGGCGGCGATCGAGTGGACCTTGATCGTGCTGGGCCCTCGAACTTGGGTCCCGATGCTCCCGGCCATGGCTTTGGGCACCATTACCGTGCTGGGAGTGTGGTGGCTGGCCCGGCAGTGGTACGGGGGCACGGCGGGGTGTCTGGCCGCGTTCCTGGTGGCCTGCAGCGACTACCACATTCTGTTCTCGCGGACGGCGCTGACCGACGCCCCCATGACGTGCTTCCTGGTCTTCGGGCTGGCGTGCGCCTGGCGTGGTTTCGAAATCGGACGCACGCGTTGGCTGGTCCTCGGCGGGCTCGCCTTCGGTCTCGCCTGGTGGACGAAATACAACGGATGGTTGGGAATCGCGATCGTCGTCGCCGGGACGGTCGCGGCCGAAATCGAGCGCCGGATCCGTCGCGGAACGACCGCCGAACCGATCAAGGGCACGTCCTCCCACGGCCACCCCACATTTCCCGGATCGGCCGTCGTGGAGCGGCCGAATCCCGTTTGGGCGTGCATCCTGCTGACCGGGATCAGCGCCGCGGTGTGGAGCCCGGTCTGGTGGTCACTCCAATCCGTCGGCGGCTACGGCCCTGTGGCGCGAAACCACGCAAAATACTGGCTGACCACCGCCGAGCCGCACGGAGGTGCGTCGACGGCGGAGTCACTTCCGAGAATCTGGACCGCCAACGCACGCAGGCATCTGCAGGTGCAACGGTATCTGGAAGGCGCTCCGTCCTGGGCCGCACTTTTGACGGTCTTCGCTGCGCTCACCGCCTGGATTCGCCGCGCGCCACCGAATTGTCCCACGCTGCGTTACGCCGACGTTGGACCGCTTCCGTCAACCCACGGAGACGACCGCGACGTCGAAAAAGCATCGAAGCGGGACGACCGCTTTGTGATGGTTCGCCGGAGCGTTGCGGCTGCCGTCGCGGCGGGCGGACTTTCCAGCGCCGCTTTGCTGACCCTTTGCGGGGCGACGCCGCTGCTGGTCGCGTTGGCCGCCGGTGGACTGTTTCTGGCGGGCATCTGTCCGACCTGCGTCACGCCTGACGACGCGGCAGCCGGGTTCCACACACGACGACGCGCGTTCTGGTGGCACGCCGCCTGGCTCG
>RFHO01000432.1 GCA_003696385.1 Planctomycetota bacterium
AGTCGATCATCGACATACCTGCGACCATTCCCGTGTCGTCGCTGAGCGTGATCGTCTCCGAACCGCCGGTGAAGCTGAAGACCCGGTCGGTCGCGCTCAGATTGTCCGTGATCGGCGCCAGACCGGTGTAGCTGATCATCTTGCCGTCGATGTCTACGCTGCCGTCCGTGTCATTCACAAAACTGTGGGTCACCGTCGTCACCGCCACCGGTCCATTGAGCACCATCGCATCGGAACCCGCGCCGGCCGCGAATATCAGCCCGCCCGTCGGCAACACCGCCGGGTCGTTCACGGTCAAGGTGTCGTTGCCCGCACCACCGTTCACCGTTACGTCGGTTGGATCACCCGGCGCGAACGTGGCCGTCACGGTCCCATCGGCGATTTGCGTGTTGCCGCCGGCGTTTGTCAGCTGGATGTTCCCAGTTGCGTTTACCGCCAGCGGACCCGAGATGCTGCCCTGGATGTTCAACGATCCCCCCGTGAGGGTCGTCGTGCCGGTGTAAGTGTTGGCCCCCGACAGCGTCAATGGGCCGGTTCCGGACTTGGTCAGTCCCCCGGCCCCCGAAATCACGCCGCTGAGCGTGGTCGTGCCCGCGCCGTCGAGCGTCAGCAGGTTGCCAGCGTTGGTGACATTACTGCTGATGTTCAGCGTGCCGTTGGTGTTGGTGATGCTCGTGTCTCCAACCAACGACAGCGTCTCGATCGAGATGGTCGTTCCCGCGGTGGCCGCTGTCTGGGTGTGCGAAATCCCGCCCATTGCGGACAGGCCGACGGACACGCCGGCGCCGCTCTGGATCGTGAAATCGTTTGCGGCGTCATTGTCGACGATCTGGATCGTGATACCGGTCAACGACGTGTCCGCATTGGACGTGAAGCTCGTCAGCCCCGTCGTACCGGTGTCGAACACCAGCGTGTCGCCGTTGGCCGGACCCGCAACAGCCGGCGTCCCCATCCCATCGGACGACCAGTTGCCCACCGTGCTCCAGTTCGCGTCGACATCACCTTCCCAGTACAGCGTCGACAGCAGCGTGCGGTCTTCCAGCCACTCGACGTAGCCGGCCGTCACGAACCACGTACGGGGCCGCAGGGCCCGCCGGATCGTGGCCATCCGCCGCCGCTGCAGCGTCCTGGCCGCCGGAGCGACCCGCACGGTGGGCGGCTCGATCGACACCAGCCGCACTTCCGAAGGCTGCCACGCCCGCGCCCCCGCGCGCCTGCGTCCGCCGCGGGTCAGCGCCTCGAACAACCGCGCGAAGAAGCCTCGCCGACCACCACGCGTTCCCTTGCCGAATCGAAACATGGTTCGTCTCCTGTCGCAGACCCGTCGTCAGCCGCACTCGGGACGGCCGATCACCACCGTCGAGAAACCGAGCGCCGCCCGTTCCGGTCAGTCCGCCGTAAAAAACTCGTTGTCTCGTAACCTCATCCGCTGCGCGCAACTCAAAGGGCGTCCGTGCCCCACCAGCCATCGCCATCCTCGGCGATTGCACATGGATCCATCGCCGTTGCTCCGGCCCGCCCGCACGCCGGACCGTCCGGAGCCCCCGTCATCGATGCCCACGGCACCCGTTGAGCCCGCGTTCCGGCCGCACGGCGGGGAGCACGAGCGCCATCGGTGAGACGGAAAATGGACGACGAGCAACGGAAAATCACTGCACCAGGTGGCTTTCGCAAACCGGTACCGATGGAAACGCGGCGCACAAAGCAACCGCTGTCCGGAAGAGGTGATCCGTCCGAGGAGGGCGAGGCGTCCCGGGTCCGATGCCCCCATCCCGGGCCGCTCCGCGGGGAGAGGTCCAAGGCCACCTCATGAGGCCTCATCGAAGTTGAGCAGTCCACGGCATCCACTTTCACAGCCGCTCGTCGTGTACGCTCCGTCGCATCACAGCGGAATGTCGCAGACGCATGTCCGTGCGTCAAGTATTGTCTCACCACTTCTCCTGTGGGTTTCCATGACTCGCAGAAAGCATTCGGCAGCCAACGATCACAACGGTGGCATCCGATACGCCGGTTTTGTCGGTCTCCGCAACCACACGGTCCCGCCACCCCGCCGACGTCGCCGCTGGGAGCGTCATGCCCATACCGACCACGCCCCCCGGCAACGGTCACGTCGGGGGGTACGCCACGATGCGCTGGCCTCACCCTCCGGTTGGCAACATCGCGCAAAGACCCTCGCAATTGCGCTCGGAACGGTGAAGATGGGAAGTTTGGAGAAATTGAGAGAATTCGGATTGTGGGGGATTTCACCGAACGGACGGCCGAATGTCAACCGAAGCCCCGAGTGGCCGTATGGAAGGCGGAGGGCCGCGGCCACGGACTGGCCAACGAAGGGTCAATGAACAGCGGCCGGGCCCACCGAATCGGCGAGAACCCGGCCGCCTGTGCGATCCAGCGACTGCCAGGAGCAGGGAGCGTGGACGTGTCAGAAACGGGCTTCGGCCCGGATCACCATGCCTTCGAAGACCAGGGTGTCATTGACGTCGGCCAGCGAGTTGACCTGCACGCCCTCGATGAACTCCGAGGTGGTGATCATGTTGAACCACGCCCCAATGTAATAGCCGGCCTTGACCCGCAGGTTGCCGCAGCAGTTCTGCCAGCCCAAGCCCAGCTCCAGCTCCAGCTGGGGCACGATCCGCTCATCGACGATCCCGTCCACGGCCTGCGTGCCTACGAAAATGTTCTGCTGCAGATAGTCCGCCCGCACTTCGCCGGCCAGGAACGTCGCAAATCCGTTTCCGTACGTGAAGAAACCGCGGCCCAGATAGCGTTCACCGTCCAGTCCCAACCGCGGGCCGGCACCGTCGAAATCGATGTTGCTGGTGACGGTCGTCTGCCCGTTGATGAAATACCGGGCCCACATGTCCTGCTCCAGATGGCCATAGCGGGCTCCCACCACGGCATTGATCACGTGGACGTCACTGTAGGAGATCACCCGTTCATAGGTGAGATCGGCCATCCGGAACTTCCACTGCTGGGCGGCGGCGGTGGAGAGGCTGTCGGCCGCGACGCTCAGCGTGTTTGGATGCGTCAGCTCGGCCCGGATCCAGGGCGGGCCGCCGGGAACGTTGAACGAGTCCGTATCGCCTCCGTAGTAGTACCAGAACGCCCCGGCGATGCTGGAACACTCGTCGATCGCGACGCGTCCGCCGACACGGAAGCCCGGTTCGTAGCCCGGATCGATCATCCGCCGCCGCCCCTGCGGCACGGCACCGGCGATCGCCCCGTCCACGGGCGTGGCGTAGGGCAGGTCCTGGTCCCGCGGATTCAGGTACAGGAAGTCACCGAACAATCCGGTGCGATGCTCCCAGAACTCCGGCGCGTAGCACGAATCGGTGCACTCGCCGTCGGTGCACGCCCCGTCCTTGGTATGAGCGCAGGTCAGCCAATCGCGCGTGGCCGAGATGAACTGGAAGGTCCGGCGTCCCGCACGCGGAACACGCGCCAGCGTCTGTCCGCCGCGTTCCGCCAGCGTCTCGGCCGTTTCCACGCCACGTTCGGTCAGCGCCTGTACCGACTCCCTGCTCCGCTCGGCCAGCGTTCCGATCGTCACCCGCCCGGAATCGATCAGATCCCGCGTCCGCTCCCGAGCGGATTCGACCACGTCCGCGGCGGGTGCCGCCACACCCGTGAGCCATACGGCCAATATCAGGCCCGTTGCGTGTAACCGTTTCATGACATACCTCTCCCTGCTCCATCGGGAATCGGACCGTCCGCCGGCCCACAGCTCCTGAAACGTGCAATTCGTATCCGACGTGTGCGAATGGCGTTCGCCGCGCGTTCCAACCGTCGCGCAGACCCGCATGCACTCGGGCATCCTGCCGTCCGCACGACCGGCGTGGGTCGCTCATATCCAACTATCGACACCACCGCGACGACCCGCATAGCGAATTGCATTCGCTACGTGCGGTTTTCCCCGCACGGGCCGCAATCGTCCGCTGTCTTGCCCATACGGCCCCGTTTCCCCGGCTTCACATCCCTGCGGCACGGCGGCCGATCGAGGGACAGCGGCGACGGCAATGCGGGGCGTGAGGCCACGAAACAGACGGGCACCGCAATGGCGAAGAATCAGCCAGCGGCGGCGGAGGTGCCATGCTGACCTCTGCGCCGCGCAGGATCGCGGCGGGACAGGCGTCGACAGGAAGTGTGGAGTGCCTCACGGATCCCGCAGGCGGGACGTCGGGCGTCCAACGCATGTCGGCGGCACGGCGCCGGTGGGCCGAAAGCCGCGGCGGCGTGCGGCGGCGCGGCGGTTCGGAATCAGAAGCGGTTGTTCCACCAGTACCACAGCACACCCAGCCACTCGTGCACCACCTGCTGGTTGGTTCGCATGGCATCCGCGCTGGGCAGCAGTTTGTCGGCGGTCCAGAGGAACCCGGCCGTTCGGTAATCGCAACCGGCGGGCACGATGTGCGTCACGTATTTCTGCAACGACCAGGTGCCGCGGAGCAGATGTGTGCCACTGGTGACCAGTACCACGCGTTCGATCTGCCGGCTCTTCAGTGGTCCGTACAGATTGCGTGCGTTCTCGTACGTGCTGCGTGAACGGTTCTCCTCGACGATCTGCTCCGCCGGCACGCCCAGCCGCACAAGCATCCGCTTCATGGCCTGAGCCTCGGTTTCGCCGGGCCACTCCGGCCGTCGCTTGCCCCCGGCGACGAAGATCAGCACGTCCGGTTTGGTGGCAAACAGATCGGCGGCTTTCAGACAGCGGCGCAGCGAGACCGTGGTCAGCTCGGTCCGCGGCTGCAGCTCATCCGGCGGCACCACCCCCCCACCGAGTACCACGATGGCCTGACAATCGGCCGGGACTTCGTGAATCGGCGGGTAGATCCACTCCAGCGTCCCGGCGGTCACGTAGGCCAGGGGCGGAAACGAGTACAGCCACAGGCCGAAGGTCGCCAGCATCAGCCCGCGCCGCCAGAAACGGAACGGCTGCAGCGTGGGCCGGGTCGAACACAGAGCACACACCAGCCCCAGGCCGATCAGCAGCGGCAGCGGTGTCACGAGTGTGGTGAGAAAGTCGTACATGGCGTGCCGGAGTTTCGTGTCGCGGTTGCGGAAGGGGACGCCTGGCCGGCAGGACCGGCCACACCGCAGCGTAAGACTTGCGGCGACTGTGCCCGCGTGCATGATACATCGACGGTTCCGAGGCGCTCAGACCGAAATCCGCCTGCGCCGTCGGTGGCTCGACACGTCCGGCCGCGGTTCCGCCACCCGACGTGCCTGCGGCTGCGGGAGCCTTCGCCGGCGGTGGGAGCTGCTGCGGCACGGACCGGACGAACCGCACGCACCGATCCGTTTCAGGGAGACATTGGCGATGCTTCCGGGAATCAAGCTGTTCGATCTGCACGGCAAGGCGGCGCTGATCACGGGTGGTTCGAAGGGACTGGGCAAGGCGATGGCCGAGGGTCTGGCGTCGGCCGGAGCGGACCTGGTCCTGACCAGCCGTCACGCCGACGAGGTCCAGGCCGCGGCCGAACAGATCGCTCGCGATTACGGCGTGCGGGCGTTGGGCGTGCAGGCCGACGTCACCGATCCGGATCAGGTGCAGGCGTCGGTCGCCCGCGTGATCGAGGCATACGGCAAGCTGGACATCCTGATCTGCAACGCGGGAATCAACATCCGCGGCCCGATCGACGAGCTGACCTATGAGCAGTTCAAGCAGGTGCACGACGTGAACGTCGACGGCGTGTGGCTATGCTGCCGGGCGGCCGTGCCGCACATGAAGCGTGCCGGGTACGGACGGATCATTCTGATGGGCAGCACGCTGGGCGTGGTGGGTCTGGCGAACCGCACGCCCTACGCATCCAGCAAAGGTGCGGTGGTTCAGATGGCCCGCGCCCTGGCGCTGGAGCTGGCCCCCTTTGGAATCACCTGTAATGCGATCTGTCCGGGGCCGTTCCTGACGCCGATGAACGAGCCGATCGCCGAAACCGAGGAGGCAAAGAAGTTCATCGTCGGAGCGGTGGCTCTGGGC
>RFHO01000433.1 GCA_003696385.1 Planctomycetota bacterium
CCCCTGCTGCCGTACGAAGCCTGCAACCTCGGTTCGATCAATCTGGCGCGTTTCGTCCGCGAGCAATCGCCGCGATCGGAGATCCAGGGCTCTCCGCCCACAACGACCGGCGACGCGAGCCCGTCCCACAACACGCCCAGCCCCGCAGCCACGAACGACACACCCTGGACCGACCGCATCGACTGGCCCCGCCTCGCCGATGCCGTGTCCGTCGCAACGCGGTTTTTGGACGATGTGATCGACGTGGCCAGACGTCCCTCTCCCGAGATCGACCGGATGGTTCTGGGCAACCGCAAGGTCGGCTTGGGCGTGATGGGCTTCGCCGAATTGCTGTTGCGGCTGGGGATCCCGTATGCTTCGGACGCGGCATGCGATGTCGCCGAGCGGATGATGGCGTTTCTTGCGGCGCGAGCCTGGGAGACGTCCTCCGAGCTGGCCGAGCAGCGTGGCGTCTTTCCGAACTGGTCACGGAGCGTCTTTGCCAAACGCGGCCAACGGGTGCGCAACGCAACCTGCACGTCGATCGCCCCCACGGGAACCATCGGCATCATTGCCGGCACGTCGTCGGGAATCGAGCCGCTTTTCGCCCTCGCTTACCGTCGTACGGGTGTGCTGGGCGGACAGACACTGGTGGAACTGAACCCGTTCTTCGAACGCGCCATGCAGCAGCGGGGCGAAGCCGGACGGCGGGCCATCGAGTGGGCATTGGAGCACGGAACCCTGGATGGATGCCCGGACATCCCGCCCGCGGTGCGCGAGCTGTTTCGCACGGCGCTGGAGATCCCGCCCGAACACCATCTGCGAATCCAGGCGGCGTTTCAGAAGCACTGTGACAACGCCGTGTCGAAGACGATCAACATGCCGCACCAGAGCACGCCGCAAGAGATCGCCGCCGTCTATCGCCGCGCATGGGAACTGGGCGCCAAAGGCGTGACGGTCTTCCGCTACGGCAGCAAGGGCGAACAGGTGCTCCAACTGGGAGCCGACGAAACAGCCGTTCAGCGAGAACACTTCAGCCACTGTGATCCGCACGCGTGCAAACTGTGACGCGACCGAAAGGCCGGGAACGGATCCTCGTATGACTCTGCCAATTGCCGGTGCAGCCGGCGCAGGAGCCCCCCTTGCCAAGACGGCACCGCGCGGAGGACAGCCGGTCGAGATGGTCGCCACGCATGCTCCCGGTGCGACGAGAACGCCGGCGACGCGGTCAGGTGTGTAGCGGCTTCAGGCGGTATCCCACCCCGCGGACGGTTTCGATGAGGTCGGCCCCTTCGCCGAGTTTCTTGCGCAGGGAACGGACGTGGACATCGATCGTCCGTTCCAGCGCGTTGGCATCCTCGCCGCGAGCGGCGTCGAGCAGTTCCGCCCGCGTGAACGGACGCCCCGGCCGCCGCACCAGTGTCCACAACAGGCGGAATTCGGTCGGAGTCAGGTTGAGTTCCATGCCGCGGTATCGTGCCACGTGATTCAGGCGGTCGACCTCGATCCCGTGCGCGGCCGCCGACTCGGTCATCTCCGCAGCGTCCGCCGAGCGCCGCAACAGCGCCTTGATGCGGTGGATCAGCGGCTTCAGCTTGAACGGCTTGGTGACGTAGTCGTCCGCGCCCATGCTGAAACCGAGCACTTCGTCCAGTTCTTCGGACTTGGCCGTGAGCATGAGAATACGGATGTTCGCGGTGGCGGGGTCGGAACGCAACTGCCGGCAGACCCGCAACCCGTCGATCACCGGCAGCATCAGATCCAGAATCACCAGGTCCGGGAGCGTCGCCTGTGCCTTACGCAATGCGGCCTGTCCGTCGGTCGCCGTCAGGACGTCGAAGCCTTCCCGTTCCAGGTTGTAGCTCAGGACTTCCAACAGCGGTCGTTGATCTTCGACGATGAGAATTTTCTGTCGTGGCACGGAGTATTCCCAACCGGCGGTTCTGAGCGGTCTTGAGCAGTTTCGGAAAACTTCACGCAACGGTCAGCGCCTCGAAGGCGGTACCGGCCCCGAACCGGTATCCGCCCGACGAACCGGGCGATGCCGTATGATCTCCCCTTCGACCAGGTACACCACGTCTTCGGCGATGTTCGTCGCGTGGTCGGCGATCCGTTCCACGTGGCGCGACGCCGAAAACATGTGCAATGCCGGCTCGATGTTTTCCGGCGACTGTCGCATGATCCCGATCAGTTCTTCGATGATTTCCCGGTTCAGTTGGTCGACGCGGTCGTCGGTCGCACACACGTCGCGAGCCAGTTGAGCGTCTTCCTGAACGTAGGAATCGATGCTGCGGTGCACCATTTCCAGCGCGATTTTCGCCATCTGCTTCAGCTTGGGCGGCACGAGGATCGGCGGATGCAGCGCCAGGTCCGCCGCCCGTTCGGCGATGTGCACGCCAAGGTCCGCGATCCGTTCCAGCTCGTTGGACAGCTTCAGGACCGTCGTGATGCGTCTCAGGTCGCCGGCCACGGGCTGGTACAGCGCCAGCAGCTTCAGACATTCTTCTTCGATGTTCACGTCCCACTGGTCGATCTCGTCGTCCCGTCGCGCCAGCGCCTCCGCCTTGTCCACGTTCGGCTCGGACAGTTCGTCCACCGCCTGCGTCACGATTTCCTCCACCATCGCACACATCGAGAGGATGTTGCGATGCAGCGTCATCAGCTCGCGAACCATGTGAACCGTCATCTCGGAACCCCGTGATTGTGGCGCTCACCGTGTCGATCGCCGCCTTGGCTGCGCAACTACGATAAACACGTCCCGTCATCCGCCGGCGAATGATCCGTGAAAAACTCGTGAAGAGCACCGCCCTCGTCCCGGCGGCCGCCGATCACTCGGCCCACTCGATCCAGCCCCCGCCGACGACCCGATCCCCGACGTACAGCACCACGGCCTGGCCCGGTGCCACCCCGTACTGCGGCTCGTCGAAGTTCACCAGGAAGGCGCCCTCTGCCCGCGGTTCCACGGTCGCGTCGGCCGCTCGGTGGCGGTACCGAATCTGCGCCTGGCAGCGGAACGGCCCGCTGGGCGGATCGATCAGCCAGTTCACCCCCCGCGCGCCCAGACGCATGGCCGCCAGCTCCTCGCGGCGGCCGACCACCACGCGCCGTGTCCGCGGCTCGATCGCCACGACGTAGTACGGCTCGCCCAGCGCCAATCCCAATCCCTTCCGTTGACCGACGGTGTACCGCTCGTAGCCCGCGTGACGCCCGACCACCCGGCCGCTCGTGTCCACGAACTCCCCCGAAGTATCCACGTCCCGCCCCCTGTGACGCCGGATGAAGCCCACATAGTCGTTGTCGGGGATGAAACAGATTTCCTGGCTGTCCGGCTTTTCGGCCACACGCAATCCCGACTGTCGGGCCAATGCGCGGATCTCGTCCTTTGTCCGAGTCCCCACAGGGAACAGGATTCGCGGCAACAGCTCACGACGGATCCCGAACAGCACGTACGACTGATCCTTCGCCGGATCGGCCCCACGCCGCAATGCCCACTCGGCCGCACGGTCGCCCGACGCTTCCACCGACGCGCAGCCGGCCGAATCGTGCGACGCAGACGCGGTGATCCGCGCGTAGTGCCCCGTCGCGATAAAGTCCGCCCCCACCTGTCGCGCAAATTCCCACAGGCGCCCGAACTTCAGCCAGTTGTTACACGCGACGCAGGGATTGGGCGTGCGACCGGCCAGATACTCGTCGACGAAATAATCCTGGATCCGCCGAAACGAATCCCGGAAATTCACGGCGTGGAAGGGAATGTCCAGCCGGTCGGCAACGCGACGGGCGTCCGCCGCATCCACCGCGCTGCAGCACCCCTGCTTGCGTGAAACGACCGGCAAGGCCGGCCCGGTCCCACCCGTCGGCAGTGCGCACACCTCCTCCGTGACACCGGACCGCATGAACAATCCGATCACGTCGTAGCCGGCTTCCTTCAGGATGACCGCGGCGGCCGAGCTGTCGACACCGCCGCTCATCGCCAAAACCACCCGTTTCACGCGTTCCTCGTCTTCGATGCGTCTTCGTGTGCCGCGCTCCTCGGCGCCTCGTGAACGTGACACCGGCGTGCCGCGGCCTGTCGCGTTGGGGCGTCCGCGACGCGGGCGAGCCCGGCCGGACACCGCGGGGCGCCTCCCCCAGCGGCCGCGACATCCGCCTCCGATCTGCACAATGGTAGACGCGCACGTCCGTTTTGGCATCCGAAGCCCACGCCGCCGGACGCTTTACGTCCCAACGTTTTCGCCGTTAAATGTGCGGCAGATTCGGCGGCGAGCAACGGTTCGGAGCCGCTCCGAGACGCCCCGCCCGCGTGCCGCTGCAGACGCGAATCGGCCCTCGTTGGCCCCGGGCGATCAGGACGAGACGCGGAATCCCTTCACTGCGTCCGGCCACGCAGCGCGGCCGCATCCGGCGGGACCGGCTGCTTCGCCGCTTCCTGAACGGTTGCCCGGTACTCCGTGGTGTCGGACTGAGATCGTCCGGCTGCTGCATGGGTCACGAAAGGATCGTTCCGTTGGGGGCGCATCGGGCACGGTGCGATGCCCCGACGATTTTGCGTCGTCCCTGCAAGAGCGGCCTTCGCACACAGGATCCCCCTCACCATGAGCGAACGGCGGTCTCACGATCCCTCGTCTCCGACTTTTGCAGTAACGCAATCGACAGAGGGGACTTCGCCCCGAATCCCCTCGGGCGGCCCCCGTCCGGACGACACGGCCCGCAGCCGCAACAACGGCAACGGCCGACAACAGACCGCGGAGCGTGGAATCCGGACCGAGGCCACCGTGCAGCCATCGCCGGAGCGCGTCGAGGCGGCCGGCACGGCAACGGAGAAGTCGCACCCTGCGACGGCGTCGTCCGGGCCGGGCGTCGAACCGCAACACAGCGCACGCCCGCGTTCCGTGCAATCGCCCGGCGGTCCGTCCGCGTGCGGCGCTTCCAACACGCTCGATCGCTGGTTGGCCGGTCGCCTGCGCAACGCGGTCGGACAGGCAGTCTGTGTGGAACTGTGGGACGGGTGGCGAACGGGCGACTCGGAGGCGGCCGAACTGACCGTGCGGTTTGCGAATCGCGCGACGCTCTGGTCGCTGCTGCGCAACCGCAGTGTGGCGTTCGGCGAAGCCTACGCACGGGGCGCGATCCAGGTCCGCACGGCACGGCCCGATTTGCCCTCGTGCCTGCCGGACGGCTTGCACCGCAATCCGCTGTTCGCCGGTGACACCCAGGCGCTGATCCGACTGTGTGAGCTGGCCAACGCCGCATCGCTCCGCAAACAGGTCGGCCCCGCGCGGCCGCTGCGGCGTCTGCGGCGGAACTCCCTCGAGCGTTCCCGGCACAACGTCTACCACCACTACGACATCGGCAACGAGTTCTATCGCCTGTGGTTGGACCGGAACCTCGTGTACACCTGCGCCTATTACCACGACTGGGAGGCGATGACACTGGAGGACGCCCAGATCGCCAAAATGGATCTGGTCTGCCGCAAGGTCCGACTGCGGCCGGGATTGCGGGTCATCGAAGCCGGCTGCGGGTGGGGCGGACTGGCTCTGTACATGGCCCGACATTACGGGGTGCAGGTCCGCGCCTTCAACGTCTCGCGGGAGCAATTGGCGTATGCCCGCGAACGGGCGCGTCGCGAGGGGCTCGCCGATCGGGTGGAATTCGTAGAACGGGACTGGCGGGAGATCGACGGCACCTGCGACGCATTCGTTTCGGTCGGCATGCTCGAGCACGTCGGGCCCGAAAACTACGTCGAACTGGGACGCGTGATTCGTCGCGTGCTGAAACCCGACGGGTTGGCGCTGCTGCACAGTATCGGTCGCGACCGTCCCGGCCGACTGGATCCCTGGATCGACCGCCGCATCTTTCCCGGAGCGCACCCGCCCAGCCTGCGGGAAATGTCCGCGATTTTCGAAGCCGGAAACTTCAGCATACTCGACGTGGAAAACCTGCGGTTGCACTACGCCCGGACGCTGGAGGACTGGCTGCATCGCTTCGAGCAGCACGAGCAACGCGTCCGTGCAATGTACGACGAGCAGTTCGTGCGTACCTGGCGTCTGTACCTGTGCGGGTCGATCGCGGCGTTCCGCACCGGTGTCCTTCAACTGTTCCAGGTCGTCTTTGCGCACCGAGGGAACCACCTGGTGCCGCTGACCCGCGCGCACATTCTGGACGGGTTCCCGGTCGGCGCGACCGGGCCCGGTGCGGCTCGACCGAGCGGAGACCGAGAAGCTCCGGGAGCAGGCGTTGACGCAACCGATCAGTGAAGTCGTCGTCGTCGGGGGCGGTCCGGCCGGCTCCGCCTGTGCCGCCGAACTGGTACGCCTGGGCATCCCCGTCCTCGTCTGGGACCGGGCGGTGTTCCCCAGGGACAAGGTCTGCGCCGGCTGGATCACCCCACAGATCGCCGACGCACTGCGCCTGGATCCGGCGGAATACGGCCGGCGGCACGTCTGTCAGCCGATTCTTGCCTTTCGTGTCGGTCTGATCGGCGCGGACACGATCGAAGTCCAGTACGACCGGCCGGTGAGCTACGGGATCCGCCGGTGCGAGTTCGATACGTACCTGCTCCGCCGCTGCGGCGCCGCCCTGCAGCTCGGCGAACCGGTGCGCCGCATCCAGCGATGCTCCGAAGGCTGGACCATCAACGGACGCCTCCGGACGCGGATGCTCGTCGGAGCCGGTGGGCACTTCTGCCCGGTGGCCCGGACGTTGCGCGGCGGCCGGGACTCCGCTGCACCCACCGTACCCGCTCAGGAAATCGAATTCCGCATGACGTCCGAACAGGCGCGCCATTGCCGCGTCGCGCCGGAATGTCCCGAGTTGTATTTCTGCCGCGACTTCCTCGGTTACGCCTGGTGCTTTCGAAAAGGTGACTACCTGAACATCGGGATCGGGCGAATCGGCGAGCCGCGTCTTTCCGCCCACCTGCAGGATTTTCTCGCGTTCCTCAAACGCACGGGGCGCGTCCCCTTCGACCTGCCGGGCCGTTTCAAGGGGCATGCCTACCGGCTGCTTGCCCCCCCCCTGGATCACGCCGTCGCCGACGCCGCCGTTCTGGTCGGCGACGCCCTCGGGCTGGCCTATCCGCAGAGCGGCGAAGGCATCCGGCCGGCGGTGGAATCCGGACTGCTGGCCGCGCGCACCATTGCCGCCGCCGCGGGCCGGTACGATCGAACTGTCCTGCAACGATACGCCGATTGGTTGCATGACCGGTTCGTCGGTGACCGGGCCATCGACGATGCCGCGATGGGCGGTTTGGACGCGACCGCATCGAGCCACACCGACGCCACCGGTCTCGCGACAGACGGACGTTTCAGCACGACGTCCGCCGCGACGGCCGCGGGCACGACCGCGCCCTCCGAATCTCCATCGGCGGACGAACGCCCGACGACGCCGCACACCAAGCGGTTGACCACGCCCCGTCTGCCAGCCCGAGAACGCCGGCGAGACATCCCCGCAGCCGGTGATGGGCCACTGCGCCGACTGCGCTGTCTGGCCGGCCGTCTGCTGCTGCGAAATCCCTGGTTCGTCCGACGCATCGTGCTGGAAAAATGGTTCCTGCACCGGCATGTGCCGCCGGTCTTCGGCACTCGAGAAGCGTCTTCCACGGACCGCCGATCATGACGGCTCCTTCCGCCCCAGTGCGCCGCTCCGATCCGCTCGACACACCGCTGTCCCGTGAACGGACAGCCGCCTTCCGGCCCGCAACCGGCATCGTCGAGCTGCCCCACGAGCACACGTACTCCAACGCGTCCGCGGCCCGCAGTCGCCGTTGATGCACCGGCGGCCCGAGCGTTATCGTGCGGTCCGCGGAGGTCGCGGTGCGCGCTCTCCGGCTCACACGACCAACCAGAATCGCACGCCAGGAATTCGGCAAACCATGTCCTCCAGACGCATCACACTGGCACTGGGCGGAGGCGGCGCGCGGGGCGTGGCGCACCTGGGCGTCGCACAGACTCTGATCGACGCCGGCTATGTCATCGACCGGATCGTCGGAATCAGCATCGGCAGTCTGGCCGGCGCGATGCTGGCGTTCGAGCCCGACATTCAAAAGACCCAAAGTCGCGCGGTGCAGTTCCTCATGTCACCGTCCTTCCGACGACACCAGGAACTGATGTTCGGCGCGGCTCAGCCGACCGCAGACGAAGGCGGCGGACTGTTCAATTGGTACGACAAGATCAAGCACTATCTCCGCGGCAACCGGCTGATGTATCGCGTGGCGACCCGCCCCGGACTGCTCCCCGCCCTGATCCTGCAGGACGTCACAGAACGACTTCTCCCGGAAGCGGACATCCGCGATGCCCGGATCCCGCTGAGCATCGTGGCCATCGACCTGCGAAGCGGACAGCGGGTGATCCTCAACAGCGGTCCCCTGCGTCCCGCCGTCCAGGGGTCTTCCGCCATCCCGGGGATCTTTCCGCCCGTGGAATACGACGGGATGGAGCTGTGCGACGTGGGCGTGCTGTGCTCGGTGCCGGCGGTCGAAGCCCGCGGGTTGAGCGATTCCGTCGTCGTGGCAGTGGAAGTCGCGACGCGGATCACCCCCATTCGAGGATGTTCCACCGCTCTGGACGTGTTGATGCGTGTCGATGAAGTCGGCGAGGTCCTGTTTCGGCGCTACGTCCGTGCCGCCGCAGACATCGTCATCCGGCCCGACGTCGACCACATCCCCTGGTTCGATTTCACACGACCGCAGTCGTTGATCGACGCCGGGCGCAGGGCTGCCACACGAGTCCTCAGGCAGCTCGACGACCTCTTCCGGCGACGCGAACGGGGGCTCCAGCCGCGCGGACGCACCCGCACCGCCGAGAGTGAGTCCGGAGCGACCGAACCCGCTTCCCGTGCGGATACCGAGACCGCACTGTGACCCACCGCGCAGGCACACACCGACAGCCAGACGACCAACTGCACGAACAGTCGCACGACGAACCGCGAGAACCTGCGTGCGACGAGTGCCTCGACGGCATGGTGTACCTCCACGCCGACGCTGGCCCCACCTGTGCGTCCCCGCCGGCACCGAGCGATCGAAAACGCCGCAGACGCGGTGGCCGCGGAGTCCTAACGTGCGTCCCCGCCGCCCGCCTCGTCCGGATCGCCTCCGCCCGTCACCTGCCACGCCAGCAGCACAACCAGCGAAGCCAGCACGATCACCCAACACACCCCCACCAGCAACCCGACAACGCCCACCACCAGTGCCGCCGACTCCGCCTCCAGAGCCAGGAACACCACTCCCAGAACGCCGGCGACGAGCAACACTCCGGTGAGTCCCAGGAAGCAACAGGCAAGTTTTTCGATCCACCGTTTCGACATCGTCGCTCCGTCCTCTCATCCGGCAGGGCAACCGCGCTTCTCCCGCACGACGACTCCCAGACACGCCAGACGCGACCCGCCGCCGCACATACCGCCCGCCACGCCCCGCCCGCCGCGCAACAACCGCTCGATTCGGCCCGCGACTGCACATCTGGGCCCCGAGCCCATCGGCGTCAAAGCCCCAGCAGGCGGACGAGTTCTTCGCGAGCGTCCCGCGGCAGCTCGGCCAGCTTCTGCCGCAGCGGAGCGGGTGTCCCCGATTCCACGCACTGCGCGACCAGCGGCAGAACCTCCGGGTGACGGCGGCACAGCCGCAGGTAAGCCTCGATCTGCTCGACGGTCGCCAGTGCCGACGTGCCGAATACTGCCAGCCGGGAGCGATCTGGCAACGCCGACCGGCAATACATCCGGTACCCGTCCGGAAACACATCGGCTCCGTAGAACGACCACTGTACGGTGTGGTCGTCCAGCCTCGTGCCGTCGGTCACCAGCAGTCGGCCGGGCATGGTCACGGTGAAGCGAAAACGCGTCCCATCTCCCTGCAGGCCGTACACGCCGGTCACCCGTCGCAGCGCCGACTGCAACTGCCGATCGAACTCCTCGCGACCGTCGAACCGGCGCCGGAGCACCTTCTCCAACGCCTTGGCAATCCGCGGAGGCTGCTGTTCCCTGGGAGACAGAATCCGGCTCAATGCCTCGGCCGTGTTTGCATCGAGCCGGTTCCCCTGCCGATCACGAATCAGATCCCGAATCCGTGTCTGCAGATAGCGCTGAACGTCCCCCTCTACGGCATCCAGACCAAAACGCTTCTTCAACTGCTCCTGCAACCGCCGCCACCGTCGTTCCCGCAACCGTTGCCGCTCCTGCCGCGACAGTTCTCGACGGCTGCCCACCTCTCGCTGCAATGCGTAGTACGAACGAACGCACTCGATGAACATCCGTCGCACATCGTTTTCCGCCCACCGTGCCAAGGCGTCCAACTTCCACTCGTCGCCCAGAACCTCCCGGCACGTCTCGATGAAGACTCCACTTACCAGCGCGACCAGTTCCGCCGCGGCCTGCTCGGCGTCCCGTTGTGTGGTCAGCTCCGCGACCGATTCCTCATACACGAATTCCCGGCACAACACAAAGTCGCCGCTGATGAACGACCGCTGAAGCCCGTCCCGGCGCTCCCCCGGCAACCACGCCACCCGGTAATGCGGCGGAATCGCCGACACGTTCTGGAAGCGGCCGAAAGCCCGGACGAAGCGGTTTTCCTTCGCCTCCGGCGAGGGCATGATTTCCGCCACGCGACCAAACCACTGGTCGGTATCCACGCGTGGCACGTCTTCGATCAGCACCCATCCCAGTCGGGCCGTCGGTTCTTCCGGAAGCGCGGGCTGATAAACCCAACGCTCCACCGAGCCATCCGGCTTGATCGTCGTCTCCACGACGTGATCCTGTGGGACACAGCCGCCGATGCACAGTCCGGCAATCAGCAAGCAGGCCGGCAGCCGACCGGTGCCCATCGCGTCATTCCGCCGTTTCGCCGTCCGCCGGAAGCTCGTTTCGCCGGTCGCCGCCATCGCCCGTTCCTCACTCGTTGCCGGGGGTTCTCTGCGAAGGCTCGCGCTCGCGGCCGCCGCGCGTGAAAAACGCCGCCGGAACCGCCTCGGGCCACTCCGACGACGAAATCGAATTGTAAACCTTTTCGCAGGCTGACCACCACCAGCATGCACAACGACCGCTTCGCCGG
>RFHO01000434.1 GCA_003696385.1 Planctomycetota bacterium
CGTTCGACGCGCTGCGTGCCGACTCCGCCGGAGTCGCGAACGGATCCTCCGCGGGCACGGGCACCGCGACGCCCGACTGCGGGCGTGCGTCCGTTCCCTGCGGAGGCGTCGCCTCGGAGTTCGAGGCGTGCGGCTGATCAACCGCCTCGCCCCGCAGCTCAAGCGCCCTTCCCGGATTCGCCGTCCGAGCAGCCTCGGCAAGCAACGGATCGAAACGGTCGGGAGTGGCCTCGGGGGTGGCCGGCTCCGCGGTCGAGTCGGCCGCCGGCTCCGGAAGCGGCAACGGCGGGAGCCGTCCATCGGATGGCTCGTCGGCGACGCTCGCAGTTTCTCGAGCACCCGTGGGAGGCGTATCGCCGGGCGATTCGAAGGGCATTTCTTCCGCAGCCGCCGGGGCGTCGGCCTCCGTGGCCAGGATCCCACGACCGTCCGCCGAAGCCTCCCCGAAACCGTCGCGCGTCGGTTCCGCAAACGGTGGCGGCTCCACTTGCCCTCCGGGCGGAGCGGGGGCATCGGCCCCGTGCGTCACGCCCGGAGCGCCATCACTCCCAGAAATCCCGGGCGGCTCAGCAGATCCGGTTTCCCCGGGCACCGCGGCGAAGTCCGGCAGCGGCGAACGCGGATCCAACCCGCCTTGCAATCCGCTGGCGGTGGGTGCGGCCGACTGATCAGCCTCGCCCTCGTCCGCAACCGGCCCCACGGCATTCTGGACGATCTGCTCGGCGTCCGAAGGTGATTCGGTCCGGATCGCGCGGTGTGTCTGGACCACGATCAACACACCGATTCCGACCACGCCGCACAAAGCAACCAACTTCCAGAGGTTGTGTTGCATGGGAGTCCATTCCCTTTGCCGAACTGGGCCGGGCGACCCGAATGGTGGCACGCGGACCGCAGCGGGTCGGGACCGGCCTCCGACTGCAAGTCGGGCACGACGGCCCGGTGATGGCGTGCACGTCCCGTGCGCGCAGGATGCTGCGGCCGCATTCGAGCGGGTTGTTAGCAGAATCCCCCAACCGCGCAAAGACGAATCCGCGGTAGAAGCAAGAGCACATCAGACGGCGCGGCCGTTCGTACCGCATCGCCCCCTGGCCGACACGCGCCGCGACTTCGACTCCCGTCGGTCGCGGTGCTGATCACCGGCGCAGGCGATTTCGTATGCACCGGCCCGCCCAAATGCGTGAGGCGGTCCAACGGCAGTGCCCTCATCCCTCGCTGGAAGAGGTTTCCACGACCAGCCCCAAACGCTGCAGCTTTCGCAGGCACTCGTCCCGTTCCCGGCACCGCTCCAGCGATGCCCACGAGGGATCCTGTGCCGCCAGGAACTGTTCGACGGTAAACGGCGGCGCCTGCCCCTGGACGGCCGCCCGATCCATCAGGCGCCGGATCACTTCGCAGTCCAGCCGCGACAGGAACATCGCGTTGCGGCGATAATCCAGGAACGCTTCCCAGACCAGCGGAAACAGCGGCCGAACGATCTGCTCGCCGATCGTCGTCGCATACTCTCGGATTTCCTGCTGGGCATGCTCGTCCATCCGCAGGCTGAGGAAGTGCAACAGATTGTGCAGGTCGATCTTCCAATACGCCTCGGTGTAGGTCGACAGCGGCAGATCCTTGCGCGCCTGCTCGCGGGCCACGCCCAGCTCCAGGCGGTGCTCATAGACCCGTCGAGCGTGCTCATGCAATTCGGCTTCTTCTTCGCTGAGCTGCCGTCCGAGTTCCGAGGGCAGAAAGCCTTCGCTGCCCTGCCGATTGCTGCGGGATTGCTTTCGCCATCGATCCGGCGGCGTCCGCTGCGCGGCGTCGATCGCAATCGAGTACCGCGTGCTGTACTCGTTGACGTTCGCCGTTCGGTGGCGGATCCATTGCCGCCAGGTGTCCATCGGCACGCGGACCAGCAGCTTGATCTCGGCCATCTCGAAGGGCGTCGTGTGCCGATGCCGCATCAGATACCGGATCAGCGTCCGGTCGTCGGAAACCTTTTTCGTTCCGGCGCCGTAGCTGACTCGCGCCGCCTGAACGACACTGCCGTCGTCCCCCATCACGTCGACCAGGCATACGAAACCGTCGTCGAGGACCGGAAACTTTTTCCAGCGCAGCGACTCCACCAGTTGCTGACGCCCTGTGTCACTGCCGGATTCGGCCATCGTTCTTCGCCTTCCGTACCAGCGGTGTGTCGCAGTGTCCGCCCTCCGACCGTCTTCGAGGCAGGTTGGCGGAAGCCGTCCGCAGGCCCGCCCCGGTCCGCCGTGTGCCCTCATCGCGGTTTCGAATGGACGATCGGAATGGTAGTCGTGCCACGGCGACGCCACAAAGCAACGCCGAACCCGACACATCGAAATCAACTGATACGAAGCGACAGCGTCGCCGGTCGGTGGAACTCGCTTTGCCCAACCCCTACACTCCGCCCCCTTTGCCATCCGGGACGGCCCCTGCGGGCACGATCGCCCCGGCGCGGCGATGCGACCGGTCGCGACGTACCCGGCTCGGTCGCGTGCTTCGCACGACAAAATCGCAAGACAGACGGAAAGACACTCCGCAATGCCTCATACTTCGCGATTCGCCACCTTCGGTCATTTCCGACACCGCGGCAAAAAAGCGACCCACCCGCTGCGTTCGGCATCCCGAAGCCCGGCCCCCCGACGCCGTCCTCCGGCGGTCATGCTCGTGTGCATGCGCCTCGACTGGGCAACCGCGGCCTGCGTCGCGACGTCATTGCTCGTCGTGGCGCAAGCAGTCTTGGCCGAACCGTCCCGGCGCGGCACTCGCAAACCCTCGGTGGCCGAGCAGCCACTGCCCAAACCGCCCCGGAAGCCGGCGGGCGATCGCGACGGTGCAAACCAACCGACGGGCAATGCCGCCGAGCAACCGGGCAACGGCACCCCAAAGGAATCCCGCCGGAATCGTCACCGCTGGCTGACCGAGCACCCGGTGATTCAAGAAATGTGGAAGCAGTGCAACGCTGAGCGGGCCCGGTACGGGCTGCCGCCGCTGAAGCTCAGTCCGTCACTGTGCCTGGACGCCCAGCGACATGCCCAATGGATGGCCGACACGGGGTGGTACCAACACAGCGCATTGCCGTGGGCCGAAATCATCCACCACGGCCCACAAACCGTCACCGACTGCATCAATGGCTGGATCTACTCACCCCCGCACCACGGAATCATGCTCGGCGGCTTTCGCGAATGCGGCTTCGGTTACATGCAGCGCGACGGCTTCACCTACTGGGTGGGGATGTTCCGCTGAAATGCCGGCGATGACGCGGTCGGCCGGTGCCGTCGGCGGACCAGACGCCGGCGGAAAAGAAGGCGCGATCCATCCACCGGTCACTCTTCGCCCGCCGCGGGGGTTTCGGCCGCGGTGGGATGCGCCGGCTCGGTATTCGTGTCGGAAGCCGCATCGACGGGTCCTTCCGTTTCCGCCGGTGATTCGGAGTCGTCGGTCTTCAGCCGTCGCGCGGCAGCAGCCAACGACACCGTGAGCGCCACCAGGAGCATCAGCAGTACAGGAATGCTCACCCAGGGGTTTTCGACGGTTTCGCGGAACGAAGGCGGAGGCGGTGAGACGTGTTCGTTTTCACGGACCTCACCCAGCGACGCGGTGACCGATCCCGCATCCGTGCGGGCCAGGCAATCCAGCAACTCCTGCTCCGGAAAACTCGGCGGTTCCGCCCCTTCGGCCCCATACCACAGGACGTACCGTTCGCCAGGTTCCGCCAGAAAGACCAGCTCGTACATCGGTCCGCTGCCTCGAACCGCGGTGAACAGTACGGGCGGGCTGTCTTCGTTCTCGACGATGGCCCGCCAGTGTGAAGCCCGCGTTTCGGGGATCGTGACGGTAGTTTCCTCGCGACGCAGCGGACCATAGCTGATCCGCCGAAGCACCCCGCTGCCGCAGCGGCGAAACTGCTGCTGCGGCCCCTCCACTTCGATCCGCACGCGGCGCACGAAATTTTTCGCCGGGCTATCGAATCGCACGGCCGTGATCGGCTCCCGCGAAGATCGAAACTCCAGCACGGTCGACCGCGTCTGGCGATCATCACGGACGGTCAGGTCGCGTAACGCGTACTCCGTTTTCACCGGTTCGCGCTGCTCCCGCACGACGACGTACAGCAGCTGGGCACCGTCGAGCCGAAACGGCTGCGTGCGCAGCTTGACCGTTTCGACCGCTTCGACGACTTTCCCGTCGACCTGCTTCCGCGTCAGTTCCACCAGCGGCGTTTGCGCGTCCTCGGCCACCTGATGCACGACCAGGCGAAAACGGCGGAATTCACCCGCCGCGTCGAAGCGGACGGTCGTGTCCCGGGCGTCCGCGAACTGGGAGTAGTCGTAGATCAGGGTTCCCCGGGCCAGCGGCGTGCGCGATCCGTCGCCGCGGATTCCGTCCACGTCCACGAACTTTTCGAAAGACTTCAGCGGCGTGCGCAGCCGAATCCCTTCCAGCCGCGCGTCGGGGGCCAGCCGGTCCGGCAGCCGCAGGACGACCTCCAGCTGGTTTTCCGGCAGCTTCCCCACCTTCTCGACGACCAGATCCGCCGCGCGGCTCTCGGGAACCGCGCGCGTCTGCTCCCGGCGGCGGACGACGAACGCCACGTTCTGCCCGTCCACCGTCCGCAGGCGGACGTCCGGAAACCCGTCCGCCGTGTGGGCGTAGACATGCACATCGAAGGGCACCCGCACCACCCGTTGTTCCGCAATCCCCGCCATGGTCAGCTCGCGCGAAAAGCGGAACGCCGACTCCGGCGGGTCCGCACCTTCCACCGGACCGGAAAACGCCACCGCCACCACCAGCGCCACAACCGGCCCGCTCACAGGTCGTGCCAGCAGTCGTCCGCCCATTGTCCCCCTCCCAGCCTTTATTCCGCGGCAGCAGCCGCTTTCCACCGTCCCGGCAACGGTGATGCGCTATTGGAACACGTCAGCTCCTCGACACGTCCCGATGCTCCGCGACGGTCCGCCCGGAAGCGTCCCCGCGAGCGGCGCGGAACAGAGTGTCGAATTTCAGGTACAGAAACGCGCCCAGCAGGGTCAACACGCCCAGTACCAGAAACGCGACCACGCGGTAAAGCTGCTCCAGATGCCGCAGATCCACGAAGAAAACCTTCCACGTCACCACGGCAAACAACCCCAACCCGGCCAGACGTGCCGCCCGAATCTGCTTCAGCAGGCCCACGACGAGCAACCCCAGACCGAACAACGTCCAGAGAATCGTAATCCCCCCCTGCCGCATGCCCGGAAGAAACGTCTTGAGGAACGTGTTGGTCTCCAGCGTCAGGTACACGAACAACAGCACCGTCGCGACCACCGCGAACATCACGCGCATCTGTCGGACTTGCGCCGACTCCGTCCCCGCACGCTTCAGACTCCAGTAACCGAACACACACAGCCCCAGCAGCGCCCCGAAATCCACCAGCCGCGCGGCGACCCTCACCGCGTCATACGCACCACCGTACACCCAGCCCCTCAGCTCCCACGAATCCAGGTCCCACAGGACCAATTTGCCGATCGCTACGGCGAACACCAGGAACGCCACCCACAGCAGCCACTCCGCCGGACGCTCCAGGTACACCACCAGCAGCCCCACCGCCAACGCCGTCCACAACACCGTGAGGATCGGCAACCGCAGCGGCGCGAACAGCACGCCGAACATGAAGTCCAGCTCGTGATGCAGATACACGAACGCGACCAACAGCGACAGCACCGCCAGCACCACTCCGGCCCACGGCAGGGACGCCTCGGCCGGCTCCGTCTTCCCGCCCTCCGCAGGCGCCCCGTCGCCCCACGACAGCGACGCCTTCGTCGCCAGCGCGAAACACCCCACCGGGATTCCGAAGGCCACCAGTCTTTCCACGAACGCCCGCCAGAAATCCGCCGACGGCATTGCTCCGCGACTGTAGAAGTGGAACCGGATGTCGATCGCCACCAGGCGCACGGCCACCAGTCCATAAACCAGAAGGGCCAGCCATCGAAGAAACGACGACCGCAACCGGCCGCTGATCCACAACATGATCAACGCCTGCACTGCCCACGCCGCAGTGACCCACGTCCGCGCCAGCACCAACGGCATCGTGATTGCCACGAAAAACGAAGCCAGTGCCAGAAACGTCGAGACCAGTCCCCGATCCGGCTCCCGCGCGCTCAGGAACACGTAACAGTGCACCGTGTAGAACACCGCCAGCGCCGCGGTGAGAACACCGCACCATGCGCGCCCGTAAGTTTCCTCAATCACCCCGAAGCCGAGGTAGAAGAACGCCAGTGCGTTGAATGTCAGAGCCAGCAGCTCCAGCAGTGTCGAGGGCACCCGGTGCACGAGGTTGAACAGAAACACGCTCGTCGAAAACAAGACGAACAGCACCGCCAGAAACGGCAGCACCTGCCAGAAGAACTGCGGCCGGTAGTAGGCTCCACCAACGGCCGCCAGCTCGATTGCGTAGTTCGCGAACAACGCCAGCCACAACACCACGTGCCAGCGTTTGTGGAAACTGATTCCCAGGACTCCGAGCCCGAGAACCGTCAGGTACGAAAACAGCCCCACGAAGTTCGGCTCGCCCGTCGACAACAGCACCGGCGTCAGATAGCCGCCCACCACGCCCAGGACCGCAATGTGCACGGCGTCGAACAACACCGCCAGAGCCCCGGCCAGGACGGTCACGCACAGCATCAGGCCGAACGCCGGCCGCACGCCGATCAGATGATGAAAGTTGCAGGCCGCGTAGACCGCAAAGTACTCGCTCGCAATCCCCACCCCCAACAATCCATGGCCCAGCAGGTTGTACTTCCCCCCCAGCATCCGTGCGCCGGCGATCATCGCCACCAGCCCCGCTGCGGACGTCAGGACGATCCGCCCCACCGGCCCGATCAGATCCCGTTCGACGGAGTACTTCAGGAAAAAGCCGACTCCGAACAGCAGGACCAGTACGCCCAGACGCAGCAACCACGTGCTGGCCACGGCAAATTCCATCGCCACGTCCTTGCGGCGGTACTCTTCCCCGACGATCAGCCAGTTCCAGCAACGACGGAGAATCTCCCAAGCCGCCTGTTCGAACGGCGAACGGCGCCGCGCCGCTTGCACGGACCGTCTTTCCGCCCCGACGGCGGCCCGGTCACCGCCGACCGCCGCGGCCAGCCCTTCCAATGCCCTCTTGCGCGCCGCCGCAGATTCCGATGGCCGTTGCGCCGCGGCCGCCTCCCCTGCCGTTCCGACCAGTTCCGCATCCACCACCCTCGGCTCCGCCGCGCCCGGCGGAACCTCCCGGACGGTCCCACCAGCCGGCGGACGCGATTCGGACGTCGGACGGGTTGGCCGGCGCTCCGGGCTCGTTCCTCCCCGCTCTGCAGGAGCAACTCCCGACAGCGGGCGTTCGGACGACGGCATCGACGGACGCGGCTCTTCCACCTTGGGCACCGCTCGGCCGCCTTCGGTTTGCAGAGCCTCCAAGGCACGGCGGACGGCCCCCATCTCGCGCAAGGCACTCTCCACCACCGCCCTCAATCGCGAGAACTCCCTCCTCAGAGAACCCACGGCGATCGCCAGCGCAATCAGGGCGGCGACAAAGAAGAAGCCGCCAAGCAGAAAGTTGATCACGAGCCATTCGATCTCACGCATCCCGCCACCCCCTGCGATGGACTCGAAAGCTCGCTCTGCGCAGCGGCCCGCTGACGCCCCGCTACGCGGCGCCGCGTGTCGGCGGAATCGCCCCGTCTCCGGTATTCGCGGCACATCGGCCGGGCGTCGCGCGTGCGGGTGACACGGCCGTCGTCCGAGACGGCGTCGCCCCGCCCGGCGCAGCCGGAGTCCCACGCACCTTTACGAACCCTGAAAGCGCCACGATCACGGCCGCCAATGTCACGACCACCCCCAGCCACACTCGCCGGTTCCGCCGTAGTGCTTCAAAGGCCGCAGATCGGCCGACAAGCGCCGAAGCGAGAAAGAATACCGCCAGCGCCAGCAGGATCTTCACGCCGAGCACGGCATGGTAAACGGAATCCCCCCGATGAACTGCCGCCAAACGTACATAGTTGTACAGGCCGCTGAACAAGATCAACACGATACCGATGTGAACGATGCGCTTCCAGCGGCTCGCAACAGCATCGTGCAGTTTCGTTTTGGCCGACTCCTCCAGCGATTCCATGGAGGGAAGCAGGACGAACCGAACGAAAGCCGTTCCCCCCACCAGCGTGATCACCGTTCCAATGTGAATCCACCGCGCCAGCACGTCGAGCGGAAACAATCCCTGGACCATGCCACTTCCTTCGTTTTGTTCGGGAACTCGAACCGAGAGGGTTGCCGCCGGCCGCCGGTGACGCGGCCGCGACGGCAGCGATTGTCGGCGGAAAGAACGGCCGCTATTCTAGCACCCTTCGTGCGCCGCTGCGCCCGAGTGCCCCGCCTTCTTCGTCGGACGCACCTGCGACGCTCCAGTCTCTCCGAGAGACGGTCCCGGCCGCTCCTACGATGCCTTCCGCCGCGCTTGCGGTAACCGCCGCAGCCGCCACGCCGCCATTACCCGGAAAGAGGATACGCCGTTGAGCAGCACCGCTTCAGCTCCGGTTCGTGGTGCGGGCCGACGCGCGCGGCGGTGTCGCTGGCTGAGCCGCCGGATGAAGCCGGTGCTCGAGCGTGTTCCGCAATGCTCGCGTCCCGCCCTGTTCTTCGAATCGCTGTACAACCTGGGGGCCGGCAGTCTGATCGCCGTGTACTGGCTGTCCAGCGTAGCGTTGAAAACCATCCCGCAACTGGCCGGGCAGGACATCCACCTCGCCGTCTTGTCGTCGGTGTTCGGCGGAAGCAGCCTGCTCAGTCCGCTGGTTCCCTGGACGGCCCGCTTCACCTCCATGCGGAACCTGGTGGTGATGCCCAACCTGTTGGTGGCGGCGTGTCTGGCGGCGACGGCTTTCCCCTTCGTGACCGGCTGGTCGCCGGCGGGATGGTGGTTCACCGCCTGCGTCGGGATCGCGTTCATCGCCCGGGTCTTTCCCCGGGTGGCGGAAATGAACATGTACCGCGTACTGTATCCTCCGACGGCCCGCGGCGTCGCCGTGGGGTGGCTGAAGGCCGTCGCGGGCGTGGCCGGGCTGTCGACCGTGATCGGCGGTTATCTGTGGTTCGAGTTCTTTCCGCACCTGTACTGGGGGCTGTACGTCGGTTGCGCGGCGCTGCTGGGTTTCTCCGCTTGGGCCTACCACCAGATTCCGCTCTCGCGGCGTGCCCGTTTCGGCAGGCCGTCCGAACATTCTCCGTTCCGGGCATTGCTGGCCGGGATACGGACCTTCTGCAACGACAAACGATTCCTGGCGTTCCAGACCGGGTTCGCGATCGGAGGCGCGGCGAACCACATGGCGATGGGATACGTTTCGGAGATCATGAAGGAGACGCTGCGGGCCGACGACACGGTTGTCCGCCAGGTCGGTGCGTTGCTGCCGGCGATATTTCTGACCGCCTGCGCTCCGCTGGCCGGCCGGTACCTGGACCGGGTCAACCCGATGACCGGCCGGGCGGTGTTCAACTTCTTCCAGGCGGCGTCCTACGGCTGCTATGCCCTGGGAACCTGGACGCGTTCGGTGTGGCCGATGGTGCTGGGAGCGTGCCTGTTCGGAGTGGCCAACAGCGGCGGTGTGATCACCTGGCTGACCGGCAGCCTGTACTTCGCGCGGGACGACCGGATCGCCCTGTACAATGCCGTGCACGTGGCGCTGACCGGCCTGAGAGGCATGCTGGCCCCCCTGCTGGGGCTGTATCTGTACCGAGCCGCCGACGATGGGGGCGTGCTGCTGCTGGTGGTGGCGACGCTGCTCTCCCTGGCCGGCAGCCTGTGGATGGCGATTCAGGGTCGCCTGGATCCGGGCTCCCGGGAAACCGACGGTGCGCCGTGACCGACGGAGCCATCGCCGAATTAGGCGGGACCAGGCGGCTGGAACGCTGATTGCGGGCGCGTGCCGCCGCCCCTAGAATCGCTGGTTTCCATCTGTGGCCGACCACCGCGCCGACGACGGTCCCCCGGCCCGGCCCGTCGCCCCGGCGACTCACCGGACGACTCGTTCAGTCGAAGGTTCACCATCCATGTTCGAAAGCGTCACCCAAGGTATCCGCAACGCCTTGTCCTTCATCGACCGCAGTCGCCTGACCGAAGCGAACATCCGCGAAGGGATGCGTCGCGTGCGTAC
>RFHO01000435.1 GCA_003696385.1 Planctomycetota bacterium
ACGCGGAGCAGCGGGACGGCGTCGGCCGGAACCAGCCCCTCCGCCACCGCCGCGGCACTCAGCTCCGCAAGCGGCGCCTGCAGATTCCGCCGCATATCGTTCGACAAGGCTCGCAACGGCGAAACGTACACCACCCGTGTCCGCTCGCTCAGCGAACCCGCCAACCGCTCGCGGATCAGCCGATCCAGCACGAACAGGAACGCCGCCAACGTCTTGCCGCTTCCCGTCGGCGCCGCGATCAGCGTGTGCGCACCGGACGCGATCGCCGGCCACCCGCGCCGCTGCGGTTCCGTGGGCTCACCGAACCGGTCACGGAACCACCGCGCCACCAGCGGATGCAGTCCACGCAGCGCCTCCTCGACGTGCCGCGTCACGATTCGTCTTCCCCCACTTTCCCTGCTCCGCTATACCTCGGCCGCAGCACCCCCGACAGCACATGACGCACACGCGGAACAGCAGAGACCACAGGCAGCCGCCCATCCGGTCCCCTGCGTGCGAAGCGACCAGAAACCCCGCCGGAATCCTCGGCGCATCGCCCGATACACGGGAAATCTGAATCGGTCGCATCCGACGACCGCAAATTATCGCTCCGCCGACCGGTCGAGCGCCACACGCCTGAGCCACCGCGCGTGTTGCATTTGCCCGGACGGTACCCGGCGTCCCGTTGACCGTGCCTTTCGAGCTTCACAGGAACCACAGCAACCACTGCAGCGTTTCGTAACGCCGACTGCGCGATGCCGTCGGTTTCCGCAGCGGAGGTCCACGTACTTCCCCGGAAGGGCCGATCACCGCACGGGTCCGGCATCACCATCGGACGCATTGCAACCGCGCGATGCTGCAATGCCCGAAGACCAGAACACCACGCCGCGGACCACACATCATATTCACTCGGGGTGAGCCCATGCACTGCGGCCAACCATCGCCAACGCCCTCACCGTCCCGATCAGGCCGCCGCCATCAGGTGGTCCTGCTGACGATCCTGTTGGCCGGTGCCACCGCTGTCGGCTGCAATGGGACGGCCACGGATTCGGAGGAGGCCTTTCCGAGCATCCCTCCGGCGGCAACTTCCAATTCGAACACCACCGAAGCGGATTCCACCGCCGACGCAACACCACCCCAGCCGGTTCCGTCTGCCGACGCGCGCCAACCGTCGCCGCAGGAATCGGCGGATCTGACGCTGAAGCTGAAAACGGGTGACCGCTTCCCCCTCATGAAGACCGTGCGACAACACATCACCCAGTTTCTGCCGGGAGGTCAGGCTTCCGGCTGGAGCGAGCTGGAGCTGCTGATGGCCATCACGGTCGCCGAACAGGTCGAAGATCGGCGTCGGTTCGAAGTCCGCTATCAGCGCATCCGATATGCCCACGAAATCGGTGGCGAGCGGGTCGAATACGACTCCACGCATCCGCCCGAGGTCATCCCGCCGGCCGCACAGGTGTATCACGGAATGGTCGACAACGGGTTCTCCTTCTGGCTGGGCCCCGACCACCGTGTGCTCAGTGTCGAAGGTTTCGATGAATTCCTGCGGCGGTGCGTCGCGCATGTCCCGGAACGGGAGCGGCACGCGGTGCTCACGGCCTTCGAACGAATCACCAGTGAAGAGACGATCGCCAACTTCGTGGACGACAGCGTCGGCCTGCTTCCCGCCCCCGAGGACGCCGGTCGGCCCCTGACCATTGGAGCCCAGTGGTCGCCCCCCGGACGCCAGATCGTCCGCCCGGTCCCCATGTACATCCGCACGAATTGCCGCCTGGTCGACATCTCACCGCGATTCGCGCAAGTCGTGATCAGTGGCACGATCAGCCCGGGAACCACCTACGGCCCATCCACCCAGCCGGCCGCCGGCCTCCAACTGTTCATCCAGGGCGGCGAACTCACCGGAAAATGCACGATCGATCTGCAAACCGGCCTGCCGATCCATTCCCAGATCGACCGACTGCTGGAGATGTGGGTCCAGCTCGACGACGGAACGCGGATCCGGCAGCAGAAAACCACCAGCACGATCATTCGGTCGTTCCCCGCTCAATCCGGCTCTACGCCGATGACCGTCCGTTCCGGCCACACCCCCTCTACTTCGAACAACACACCACAGGCGTTCCCCCCCGTCGCGAACCGGCAGTCGCCGGCCGAACCGCCGACGGGACACGATTCCCACCCCGCGCGACGCGACGCCCCCTCGCACCAACCCGGCCAAATCGCAGGCTCGCACACCCCGGAGGCCGCGGTCACACCCGGCGCTCGAGATTCCGCAAACGCCCCCAGACCGATCGACCGGCCGCCGCGGCTCGTCCCACCACAGACGCTTCAGTGATCCGACGCCCGATCCACCGCGGCAACGCCCGGATCGCGACGGCCGCAGAAAGGCTCGTACATGCACAGAATCAGAGCTGCCGCAAGAAGCAGACACCAGTCTGCCGCATTGGCGTACATCGACCACCGGTGATACGTCACGAACGCCGCAGGTCGCGCCGCGTCGGCCCGGCGGAGCATCTCATGAAGCGGCCGATAGATCGCCACGAAATCCGCGATCATCGATGACAGTCCTGCGGTCACGAGCAACCACGCGACCCCCAGC
>RFHO01000436.1 GCA_003696385.1 Planctomycetota bacterium
AAGTGGCTGGCCGTCGAGCCGCTTGCCGGTGAGGACAGGGCAATTCCGACCGCCAGGCAGCCGACCCACGATGCTGCACAGTGCCTGATGGATGAACTCCATCTGCCGCACGGTACGGACCATCTTCGGCAACCGGTTGCCGCGCACCGAATCGGACGAGAGCGCCAACAGCGCGGCTTCATACGTCCGCTGTCGACCGCCCCGACGCCGCACAACCGGACGTGGATCAAGAATTCCTGCCGGGAGGTTGTACAGCACTCGGCGCGACCCGGGCGGCTGATTCCAGCCCTGTTTTTGCAGTTCGCCGGTGTCTCGCGTCAGGCAGGCGATGAGGTCTTCCGGAAACGCGGCCTTGACCTTTTTCGCCTGTGCGGCCGTGAGTTCCTTGCCGCGTTTGGCCCTTTCGATTTCCAGTGCTGCCTGCAGGTGGTGTTCTCTCCACGCGGCGTACTGATCCGCCGGCTGGGCGGCCAGCAGGGCAATCTGATCCCCGCCCGGCGGTGCGGGCGATCCGTCTTCTGCGCGGCGTGTCCAGCCGTCTTGCGGCACGTCATCGGTCCACAGAAATGTTTCGCACCAGCTTTCCGCTCGGCCGAAGTACGACAGGCCTTCGACAAGCTGTTCGAGCAGCCGCACTTCGGTGTCGTCCAGTTCGGCGGGAAATCGGATCAACAGTACCGAGTCGGGATGCAGCCGCACGAACGTGTCCAACACCTTGTCGGTTGCTTCCAGATTCTTCTGCCTGGGGTGGAAGCTGCCGTTGGGCATGTAGTGCCGCGTGTGGGCAACTTCGCCCCGCGGCAGATGGTACTCTGGCAGCACTGCGGCAAGCTTTTCGATCAGCCGACGCGTGTCGTCGGGCACTTTCGACCAGCCGAGCCGGTTGAAGCCCGCCGCGATCAGCGCCCGCAGTACGCGCCACGGATTCGGAGGCCATTCGACGCGGCCTTCGTTGACATGGCTGCCCCAGGGCGTCGCATGGTACCGGCCGGCCGTGAAACGGATTGCAATGGTGACCATCGCCGGCCCCTCTCTATTTGAAGCTGTACGTCACGGTGGTCACGCCGTTTTCGCCGGCGAACAGCTCGGCATCGCGGCACGCGTCGACCGCCGCGCGGACTTCCGAAGCCAGCTCCTCAAGGTCCGGAAGGACGAAACCGGAGGGGCGGTCCGCTTCGATGGCACCTTCGGTGGCCACCACAAAGTCGCAGGCGGTGCGCAGACGCAGGTCGCCGTCGAGCAGGGCGCGGATCTTGTACAGTCCCAACGCGATCAGCAGTTGCTCGGCCGGATCAGGCAAACCGTAACTGCGGATCTGCGCCAGATCGAGATTGAAGTAGGCGGTGATGCGCTCGGCCGCGTATTCCTCACGCGGGAACGGAACGTTGCCATATCCTTCGGCGGCCGTTTTCTCACTGCCGCTTTCGGTGCCCGGGCGCACTTTGTCGTTCTTGACGCCGCCGGAGGCGACGACTTCGACATTGTCGGCCTCGATGAAGGACGAAACGGCGCGAGCGACGCGCAGCCGACCTCCGACGCTTTCCAGAAACACGCCGTGCAGCAGCGAGTTGCAGTCGTAGCGGAACACGGTCTTGAGAAACTGGCCGCGATTCACGGGGCGCTTCTCGTCGAAGCCGGTTTCCTCTTTCAGCTTCTTGTGAAAGGCACGCTCGTCGGCCGCTTCGATGTAGACGCTGTTCAGCCGGTGGGCTTCCTCGATGGAACTGGTCAGGTAGTTTCCATCCGGGTCGTTGACGCGGACGTAGCTGAGGCCTTTGCAGCAGTCGATCAGCTCATTGTTGCCGGAGTCCCAGATGGTGGCTTCCAGGCGGTTGGCCATGCTCTGGGGGCTCTCGACCAGCAGGCACGAAACGGAGCGGTTCTCATCGATCGGAGCCTGATACGTGGCCGCGCCGAGATCGGGGAATCCGGTCGGCTGGAAACGGTGTCCCTGCACCGGGCGGAGCGGCACGCTGAGCAGTAGGCGTTTCTGATCGGCGAGTGCGGAAGTTGCTGTCGACATGGTGCTTTCCTTTCGCTGTAAATGTGACGTTGAGTAACGGGCTGATGGAGTGAGCAGGAGTGACGCGAACAATCATTTCCGGCCCCGACTTCAGCGGGGAAGCCGGTGGTGTGTGTCGTGGTCGCCCAGGCATACCTGCCGGGCGGCGGTGCTTCGAACAGGGGGCTATCATCTCGGCTGCCCCGGTTCGGGTGCCGTTGTCGCGAACTCAGCCGCGACCGGCGGTTCCGCGTCTTCGGGCCGCAGGTTCGGTCGCACGATGCGTTCGGCCAGCAGACGCGCCGTGGCGTCGCCGACGGGGAACGCCAGCGACGCGGCGAGTCGAAGCGCGAACGATCGGTCGCCGACCGCGCGGCCCAGATGCGGGCGCAGGCCACTGGCTTTCAACCGCCGCACGCACAACCGAACGGCTCCGCCCAGATCGCCGTGCGACAAAGCGGAAAAAATGGACGGGTTCAGGCGCACCGTGTGCTCGATCGTCGACACGAATCCGCGACCGTCGCCCGTTGCCGATTCGTCGCCCCCGTCGTCGGATGACGTCGGGACGGTGTGATCGGGGGCTGGAACTGGCACCGGTTTCCAGTGGTGGCACAGTCGCAACAAGCCGTAGACACCCAGTGCGTCGGCGGCCTCGCGTTCGTCTCGTGACGACGGGAAGGCAAGTTTCGACCGAATTTCGCGGCGGCGTTTGATGAACGCGTTCCAGTCGAGCGCCATCAGCGGCCGGGCCAGTGCGAGCAGCTCCACGGGATTCACCTGACCGGAAACGAACGCCAGCACGTCGGACAGAGATGCTTGAGCGCCCGGCACGGGCGCCAGAGGAAAGAAATC
>RFHO01000437.1 GCA_003696385.1 Planctomycetota bacterium
GCCCGACGGCACGGAAGTCTCGCTGTACTGAACCGAGTGCGCTGCGGAGCGCGGTGACAGTCTCGGGAGATCTGGGCGGCGACGGCGGGCTGCAGCGGGCCGGGCCGGCTCGCCACGCGTTTTCAGAACGTGGTGATCGTCTCGCCGCCCTGGATGGTCGCCAGCGCCCGATAGACCGCCAAATCGATGCGGTCGCTGACGAAGCGGACATGTCCGTCGCACATGGCAAAATGAGCACCGCCGGAATGGCGGCTCTTGAACCCGTTGTGTTCGTGCCAGTCCGCCAGCCTGTCCTCCGGTTCGCGTTTGTGATTGAGCGGAATGGCGCAGGTTGCCGTGACGCCGTTGAACCAGTACCACCACACGTGGGCGGTCCACAGCGGGACGCTCTCCCCGACGGCGAAAGTCGTGCCGCTGCCGTCGGTCAGGTCGGCAAACCGCGTGACCGTGGGCTGGTTGTCACCGCCGCGGCACATGAACCCGTTGCAGTGGTCCAGTCCGTCCGGATTGCCCGCATTGCGGCCGTGCTGAGAGGCGATCGGACCGAAGGGCGGCCGGTTCCAGTTGCTCCCGGAACAGGCCACATAGTTGTTCACGGCCCACACGCCGGGAACATTCGAGCGTCCGTCCATCAGCGGCTGGGAATGCGTGCTGTCGGAAGGACAGAACCATACCGAAACGGGCGTTTTGGCAACTTGCCGGTTTTCCGGATCGTGCAGCGGCCGGCCGAACCGGATTCGCTCATACAGGGTGGACTGGTCCAATTGCGGAAGGATCATCTGCATCCAACTGGCACCGGTGTTGGTGTCGTCATAGGGCCCGTTGCCGTAGTTGATGGGAAACATGCCGTGGGTTTCGTGGTAGTTGTGCAGCGCGAGGCACAACTGTTTCAAGTTGTTGCGACATTGCATGCGGCGGGCCGTTTCACGGACCTGCTGCACGGCCGGCAGCAGCAAACCCACCAGCACACCGATGATGGCGATGGCCACCAGCATCTCGACGAGTGTGAATCCGGGCCTGCGTGGGATGGCCCGCGCACTCACGGTCGACCCTCGCATCGTTCGCCCCCCTTTCGTGTCGCCACCAGAAACAGACCGTCACCCAAAACGAACGGGCGCGTCCGGATCCATTCGGGCAGCGTCCGTCTGATCCTCTCCGCAGCGCGACCGACGACGCTGCGGGAGAGTGTCGCGGCGAAAATCGACAGCACGTAGTTCAGGTGAAACGGCTTCCAGGCATGCGTGCAGCACGCCACGTCCAGGCCGGCCCGTTCCGCCAGACGACGCAGAGCCGTTCTGTGGAAGTACCACAGATGGTCGCGATGGTAGTGGTGCCAGTACGTGCGCATCAGACGGGCCGGCAGACTGCGGCAGTCGACGGTCGTCACCACCACCCGACCGGAGCGGCTGAGCAGTTCCCCAAGACCGCGCAAAACATCCAACGGACGGCGAAGGTGCTCGAGAACGTCGTAGCAGACGATCAGGTCGAACAGCCCGGCGTGCACCCGCTGCTCGAGGAACTGCTCGACGGTGGCACAGACGGCTCCGCCGCGAAGCCGGCGGTCGATGGCCGCCACGGCCCAGGGATTCCTGTCGACACCGAAAACGGACCAGCCACGACGGGCTGCGGCGAACAGCAGCTCGCCCAGCCCGCACCCCACATCCAGCAAACGTCCCGGAGCCGCATCGCCGGTCACACGTCGCAGCAGATGCTCGGCCCGGACACGTTGCAAGGCGCGATAACCGCCGCAGTCGGCTTCGTCCTGTCCGAACATCTTGAAGTAATCCTTGTCATAGATGCATTCCAGCTCCGCTTCCGTCGGTTGAGGCCAGACGGACTGCGTGCCGCAGGTCCGGCAACGGACGAGCCACGGCAGACGCCGCGGGAACGGACGCTCCGCATTCCGCTCCGCGCACACGCAGCACGAAAAGGCCGTGTTCGTACCGCGGCGATCGCCGGGTTCCCGCGGAACGGATCCCGCCGATGCCGGTGAGGTCAGTGAAACGTTCATCCGTATTCCCCCGACGGCTTTGCGGATTCCATCACGTGACAGCATCAAGTTTGGATGCCCGGCGCGCTCGTCGTGTCGCGAGACGATGTTGCCGATCGTTCTTGCTGCCTCGCAGCGTTTTCAGAAAAACCTGTACCACGCGGCCAGCAAGGCCGCATAACTGCCCATCAGGAAGCCACTGAGCGCGCAAAGCAGCCCCAGGACTTCGCGGGGGATTCGTTGCAACAGCCGGCCCAGTACGATGTACGCCGGGAACACGACCACCGCATAGCGGCCGTGGCCCATCATCACCACCTGATAGGCATGCGTCAGGTACGGGATCAGCAGCAAACCCGCACCCAGAACGACCTCCAGGCTGGAAAGCCAACGGCGCCACGCGCCGTACGCCAGCAGTGCCGCTGCCGTCGCAAAATACACGGGGTTTGCGAATTGCAGACTGAACAGCGGATTGCGCACGTGTTCCCACCGGGCCCAGTACGCTTCCGAAGAGGGCACATAAACGGACCACAGCGGTTCCAGGATCGCCAGATTCACCGCATGGTGCACCAGCGACGCGGCGTGCCGCACCCGCCAGCGCTCCTGCGTCTTGACGAACGCCAGGGCATCGCCGAATGCCAGGTATTGAAACGCCATGTAGGCCAGAATGCCCCAGCTTGCCACAGGCAGCAGCCAGGCCGCCCGGCGCAGAAACGGCGTCCACCGGCGGTTTTCTTGCCACAGGTGCAGCAGCAGCACGGGGATCAGGGCGACGCCCACGGGACGACACGCAGTGCCCAGTCCGACGATGCCTGCCAGCAAAATCAGCGGCCAACGCCGCTGCATCCCGTACATCGCCAGCAGGCACACGAACAGAAACAGCGCCTCGGAGTACGCCACGCGGAAAAACACACCGGTGGGCCACAGAGCAATGACGAGCAGCGTTTCCATGCCCACCGCCGCATCGTCCGCAGGCCAACGCCCGCGCACATAGTCCATCAGCAGGACCAGACTGCCCAAAAACGCGAGGTTCGAGACCACAAGCAGGGCGGCGTTTTCCGACAGTCCGGTGCAGCAGCGGGCCACGGCACGCCCGAGCAGAGGGTACGCCGGAAAGAAGGCCACCGGCGAGCGTTTCAGCGGGTCGTACCAGTAACCCTCCCGCGCGATGTTGACATACCACACCCCGTCCCAGCAGGTGAGCGCCCCCAGC
>RFHO01000438.1 GCA_003696385.1 Planctomycetota bacterium
GAATTGCGGCTCCGGTCACCTCTCCGCGCGGCCGGAGCTGTTCCCGGAGGCGACGGGCCGCGAACGCGGCAAGCGCAGGTCGTCCTCCCAACCGCTGGCCGGAGTCGGCCCGCAGCTGCCCGGCCCGTGGTTCAGCAGCGATTCCCAAACGGGAGAAGTGGCCAAGCAGCCGGAGCGAAGGAGGCCGTCATGGAATTCCTGTTGATTCTGATTCTGGCGGCGATTCTGACGGCGCTGGATCCGCTCGATCTGAACAAAGACCGCTGATCTGGTGACCCGCCGCGGAACACCCGACAGGGCGGGATCCACGTCGCCAATCCGGTCGATGGGGGGTGAACGGCGGCAGGCGGAGGGGTTGCCTGACGCGAATCACTTCGGCCCGAACAACGGTGGCTGAGGGTCGGCCCGTTCGGTAGCGTGGCTGTTCGTTCGGACGGAAGGATGAAACCGTTCTTCTTCCGGAAAGCCACGAGGACCCTGCTGAGGGAGTCTGGTCATGGGATACGCACTGGCTGTCGATCGTCGGACGAAGGTCTGGCTGTGCAACAACGTGATGTTGTGGGAATTCACGCAGTGGGCGCAGGAAAACGGCGGATACTACCTGAAGAAGCTGACGAAAGAGGGCTGGGTGGAGAATCCACCGGCGCTTCGGAAGGAAATCAACGAAATCAAGAAGCGAACGAAGGACGAGGACATCCTGTTCGTGTTGAACAACATCCTGCGCGGCATCCGTGGGGAGAGGGATCCGGAATCGCTGGTGATCATTCACGACGAAATCGAAGGCGGCGACGAAGACGAAGAAGACGAAGAAGAGTGACACGACCGACGCGCACGCAGCACGGTTCCGCGGCTGTCCTGCGCAGCACGGGAGCGGCGGACGCAGCGCATGCCTCAACGGGGTCCGGAAGCAACCGGCACGGAAGTCTTCCAGGCCGCTGGTTCAGCTGCTGGCGCTGCGGTAGCTTTTCAGCGACCAGTTGAACACGCTGCGTGCGAGCAGAAAGGTGACAGCCGTGCCCGCAGCGGCGATGGCGGAAAACCGCCAGTCGGCGAAGCCTTTCGCGATGATCCGGGCCGGCACCGTGACGACCAGCAGAATCGGCACGACGAACGTGAACACCCATTGTAGCCAGAAGCCGGCCGGCGATCCGCCGTAGATGTCGCGGGGGTAGCGGGCAAACACGGTGATGTAGAACCAGAAGTCGTACAGCCCCTGGTTGCGTCCGAACCACACGCTCGTACTCGCCAGGATCAGCATCAGGCTGTAGAAGAACGTCACGCCGACCGCCAGGTAGAACACATACAGCAAAACGCGGACGAGGGTCAGCTCCAGCGGCAGCCGGGCCAGCGCATAGCCAAGCAGCACCGTCGCCAGCAGGACCTGGTTGAGCATCGCCAGATCGACCTTTTCGAAGGAGATCAGAAACTGGGTGTCGATCGGCTTGACCAGAGCGAAGTCGAGATTCCCCGTGCGGATCAGTTCGCTGAAGTTCGCACAGTTGGGCATGAAGAACGCTTCGACGATCGCGTTGATCAGCATCCCCGTGGCCATGAAGGCGAAGTATTCCTCGCGCCGCCAGTCGGCGATCGTCGGGACGTTACGATAGATGATCTCGAACAACGTCAACTGGGCGGCAAACCAGAAAGCACGGGTGACCACGGTGATCAGAAAATTGCTGCGGAAGCTCATTTCGCGGACGAGCGAGTTCCGCAGAAACGTCAGCCACACCCGCAGGTAGTGCGGGCGTGGATCCCGTGAAGGCAATGAGGCGCGTTCCGTCATCGTCGATCGCATGGCGCTGGGCCGTGGAAGAAAACCGGCCGGCACCGCGAACACGGCGGCACCAGGTCGTCGCACCGATCGGATCAGTGGCCGACCCACCACCACGCCAGCCAGCACAGCAGTGGAAACACCACGAACAGCAACAGCGCCGTGGCAATCGTCGCCCGCGTGCTGTCCGGCCACCGTCCCATCGTTTCGTTCCCCGTCCAATCGCGGCCAAATGAACGTCCCGGCCGGTACGACCGCACGAACACCCGGCTGGAAACTTTTGCAGGATGGAAAATCCGGCGAACAGTATCGCGTCGGGGATTGTATGCAGTCTGGAAAGACTTGTCCGCTCGTCCGGACGTGTCCGCACGCGTTTCGCGATGGTCGCCGCACCGGTAGAATCGGTGCGGAGCAGACCGGGTGCCGATCTCGAACATGGCGTGTCCGTGCGGGGCGGGAGAACGACGATGTGGCGACGCTGGTTCTACATGGTGGCCGCAAGACTCGCCGGAGGTCCCGGCGGAGCGGCCGACCACACCACTGCGGTGTCCCCGCCCATTGAGATCGGGGCGGAATACGACGCAACTCCGGGCTCGGTCGCGGAGCTTTCTTCATCGTTGGTCTCCGGATCCAGTCCACCACCGTCCGCGGGAGAAGGCGTCCGCAGCAGCCCCCCCGCTCCGTCCGCCGGTCCGCAGTACGCACCGTTCGCGCCGGAGGGGCGACAAACCGGCGGGATCGTCGTTCGGCAACCGGAAACCGGCACGAGCGAGGGGTTTTCGGATGGGGTGTCCGGTGGACCTCTGGACTGGGGACTCGATTTCGATGTGCTGGACGAGGAAGGCGAGCCGTATCTCCGCAGCGTCGCGGCCGGCACGATCGTCAGTGTGCTTGTGCACGCGTGGCTGTTGTTGAATCTGGCCGGAATGGAGTGGTTCGAACCACCGGCCCCCGAACCGGCCGTCATCCAGACGCATTTCACCAATGAAGAGTCTCCCGAAGAGCCGGAGACCATCGACGTCGCCTATGAGCTCGCCAATCCGAAGGACCGCGATCTGCCGGTCCGCGAGGTGCTGAACGCGGCCAGCCTGGGACAGGTGGTCGAGAAGAAACCGGAGGTCCGGGACCGGCCGCTGCCGATCACGGAGCTGGTTCCGGAACGTCGCAACCCGATGTACGACATCGCCGAGGGACTGGACTTTCACGAAGAGCTCGTCGTGAAGGGCACGGTGGGCGAGCACCTGTTGCAGATCGAATCGGCTCTGGACCGGGTGACCTGGGAAATCGCCCGGAACCTGCAGGAACGGAAGCTGCTGGTGGTATGGCTGCTGGACGCGTCGGACAGTCTGAAGGAACAGCGAACGGCGATCGTGGGCCGGCTGGAGCGGATCTATGGAGAGTTGGACGCGTTGCAGCAGATCGGACAGATCCCGAAACGGGATCGGCCGTTGTTGAGCGGAGTGGTGCTGTTCGGTCAGACGACGTACTTCGCCACGCCGCAGCCCACCGACGAGTTCGCGACAATCAGGAAGGCGATCGCCGAAGCCCCCAATGATCCGTCCGGCGTGGAAAACGTCTTCGGAGCGGTGATCCAGGTGACGAAGCTCTGGTCGAAGTACCGCGTCGAGCACGGCCGGCGGATGATGCTGATCATCGTGACGGACGAAGCGGGCGACGATTTCGGTGCGAATCTGGAAACGGCGATCGCCCGCTGTCGGCATTACGGCGCAAAGGCGTACGTGATCGGCCCGCCGGCGGTCTTCGGCCGTCGCAAGGGATTCGTTCCCTACGTCGCTCCGGAAAACGGCAAGACGTATCAACTGGAAGTGGATCTCGGGCCGGAGACCCCGGCGTTCGAGACGCTGGAGCTTCCGTTCTGGTTCGACGGCCCGCAATTGCGGTACCTGTCGGCCGGCTTTCCGCCGTACGCCCTGGCCCGGTTGGTGAACGAGACCGGCGGCGTGTACTTCATGACCAACATGACGACCACCCGCGGTCTGGAACGGATCGGCGAGTTCGATCCCGCGGTGATGGCGGCGTTCCGGCCGGACTATGGTTTCGGATCTCCCGAGCAATATCTGGCGGATCTGCAGCGGCATCCGATTCGCCGCGCGGTCTTCCAGGCCGCTCTGGCCAGCCGCCAGTTGAAATTGCGGGGAATGCCGCCCATGCGTCTGAAGGTCGAACCGAATTCCTTCAAACAGCAGGCGGCCGACGCACAGAAAATCGTCGCCGAGAACCAGCTGGTCGTGGACACGATCCTGCAGGCGTTTCCGGCGGATCTGGAAAAGCAACTGGAAACCGAACCGTCTCCGCGATGGCGGATGTCGTTCTGCCTGAGCTACGGGCGTCTGTTGGCCCACCACGCGCGGAACCTGGAATACAACGCCGCCCTGGCGAGCGTGAAAAACGACCTGACGCCGCAGGACGTGGCGACGCGGGCAAACGTCTGGATCCTGCACCCGGACGAGCAGATCAACTATGCCACGAACGTCCGGCCGGCCGCCAAACGCGCGCGGCGACTGCTCGAGCGTGTGGTACGCGAGGCTCCGGGGACTCCCTGGGCCGTGCTGGCCGCCCGGGAACTGCAGCAGCCGTTCGGGTTGAAGGTCGAGTTCCAGTTCGAGCCGCCGCCTCCTCCACCGCCGCCCCGCAAGCCCGGAGCGGCCAAGCCGAAATTGAGAATCCTGTTCGCTCCGGAGAACAAGCCCAAAAAACGACAACCGCCGCCCCGACCGACACCGCCCCCCAAACCTCCCGTCCTCCCCCGGCTCTGATCGGCGGGGCACCGCGTGAAGACCGCCGCATTTCCGGTGTCCGGCGGCCCGGCCGGCCTTGCCCCGCGGCAAACCCGGCGCAGTTTTCCCACGTTTTCAGCACCTTCCCACATGATGCCGGTTTTGCGGATTCTGCCGTTTTTTCTGTGGGCCGCTCGATCCGCCCGGACCGATGGTTGAAAAGACCCGTGCGGTGTGTGCGCGTCGGCATTGCACACGGTGCAGGCCGCCGGCACGAATCGCGAAAAGGATCCTTTCGACCCAAAGGAGTGTACCAGCCATGCAGCGTCTGTCGCGCCCAGCACGCAGGTTGTTGATCGTCTCGTTCGTCCTGGTAGGAGTGTGCATCGCCGCCGCTTCCGTGACGGAAGCGGCCGGCGTCGGCCAGCCGACCGACTGGCAGCGGTTCTACTACTACCCGTACGTGTACTACCCGCACAACTTCCGCCGCGACAAGCCTCTGGACCATCTGTACTACCGCTATCCGGCGAGCCTGCGGATTCCGGTGTACAACAAGCAGTGGTACAACTTCTATCCGTCGCCGAAACCGTACTATCGCGGCCACCACTTCATTCTGGACGTGTTCTGATCGCGCCGCTGCGCAGCCGTGAGCCGTCCGCGGCGCCACGGGTTTCGGCCCCGCCGTGGGGGCTTGGAACGCGACGTCGTTGACCGCGGCGGGGCGAAAAGCCGGTCAGCGAAGGCGGCTGTAGACTTTCGGGTCGAAGGCTTCGCGCACGGCTTCGCCGATGAACACGATCAACTGGAGGGTCAGAAACATCGCCAGAAGCGGGAACACCACCAGGTGCCACTCGCGGATGTTTTCCTTGCCCTGCTTGATCAGTTCGCCCCAGCTCGGCGTGGGCGCCGGCAGGCCGAAGCCCAGGAAATCGAGCGCCACCAGGGTCAGGATGTTGGCCACGATGGCGAAGGGGGCAAAGGCGATGATCGGCGTCAGTGCGTTCGGCAGGATGTGCTTGACGATGATCACCGGGTTGCTTTCCCCCGTAGCGATCGCCGCGGCGACATAGTCCTTGGCCTTTTCACGATAGAACTCGCCGCGGATGTAGAACGTGATGCCCAGCCAACCGAACGCCGCCAGGATCAGCACCAGCATCAGAAATCCGGGCTGCACCAGCGAGGAGATGATGATCACCGTGTACAGGAACGGGATCGCTCCCCAGATCTCCACGAACCGCAGTCCGAACAGATCGACCCAGCCGCCGTAATAGCCGAGCACGGCGCCGACGAGTGTGCCGAACGCATACGACAGTCCGGTCACCAACAGGGCGAACGTGATCGAGATGCGAAAACCGTAGGCCAGGCGGACGAGCACGTCGCGACCGCGGTCGTCCGTGCCCAGCCAGTGCTTCCGCGAGGGAGGAGCCGGCGGGTTGCCTTCTTCTTCCAGGAACTGTTCGAACGGGCTGTACGGGATGGGCGGCAGAATGACGAAATCGTCCGTCCCGGCCGCTTCGAACTGCTCCTTCAGGGCCCGATAGTCCGTCCGCACTGCGACGGAGCGCTGCCCGAAGGTCTGCGGCGGATAGACGCGGTTTTCGAACACGCCCAGCCAGGGGTGATAGCCGAACGTATCGTGCAGGTACGACCGAAACGCCGGAAAGTAGTACCGGCCGCGATAGCGGACGACCAGCGCCTTGTCGTTCATCAGAAACGGCAGGAAGAAGGAGCCGACGTAGGCCGTCGCGAGGATACAGAAACTGTAATAGCCGCGTTTCAATCGACGGAATTTCCGCAGCCGCATGCGGAACAGCGATTCCGATCGACGCGCCACCGCAAACTCCTTTGCCCGTTCGGCCGTCACAGCCCACGCCGGTCCGCTCTGCCCGGCGGACGTTTCTCCGCCGCTTGCCGGTGAATGCCGAACTGATCACAAGTCGGCGCGGCCCCGCGTGCGTGCGACGTCAACGGCGGCCGGCAGGGGCGCATGATACGGCGAGCCGTGCAACGAACGTCTCGGCAATCCGGCGCGGTCGCCGTCACAGGTACTCGTTGATGATGTTTTCGATGAGTTCCTGGCGGCCGCTCTGGTTGGGCGAAGCCTCACCGCGTTCGAGCATGTAGGTTTCCAGGTCTTCGAAGGTGACGGTCCCTTCTTCGATGCGTTTGCCAATGCCTTCGTCCCAGCCGGCGTATCGCTTCTTGAGGATGTCCGTCAGCACTCCGTCGGCCCGGATGCGCGCCGCGATTTTCGCTCCGCGGGCGAAGGCATCCATGCCACCGATGTGGGCGTAGAACAGGTCGATCGGCTCGAAGCTTTCCCGCCGCACCTTGGCGTCGAAATTGACGCCGCCGGGAGCCAGCCCGCCCTGGTTGAGAATCACCAGCATGCACTGCGTGGTCAGGTAGAGGTCCGTGGGGAACTGGTCCGTGTCCCAGCCGAGCAGCAGGTCGCCGGTGTTGGCGTCGATGCTGCCCAGGTACCCCTGGATCGACGCATAGGTCAGCTCGTGCATCATGGTGTGACCGGCGAGCGTGGCGTGATTGGTCTCGATATTGAGTTTCACGTGGTCCTGCAGGCCGTACTGCCGGATGAAGTTCAGACACGCGGCGGCATCGAAGTCGTACTGGTGCTTGGTGGGCTCTTTGGGCTTCGGTTCGAAGTAGAACTGCCCGTTGAAACCGATCGAACGCGCATAGTCGGCCGCCATGTGCATGAAGCGGGCCAGATGATCCAGCTCGCGCTTCATGTCGGTGTTGTACAGGTTCATGTAGCCTTCCCGCCCCCCCCAGAAGACGTAGCCCAAGCCACCCAACTCGTGGGTGACTTCGAGAGCCTTTTTCACCTGGGCGGCGGCGTAGGCGAAGACGTCGGCCCGCGGGCTGGTCGCCGCGCCGTGCATGTAGCGGGGATGCGAGAACAAATTGGCCGTCCCCCACAACAGCCGGATGCCGGTGCGCTGTTGCTGTTCCTTCAAATAGGCCACCACACGATCGAGGTTGGCGTTGGTTTCGGCCAGCGTTTCGCCTTCCGGGGCCACGTCGCGATCGTGGAAGCAATAGAA
>RFHO01000439.1 GCA_003696385.1 Planctomycetota bacterium
CGGGCAGGGCGGCGATGCTTCAGTCGGCCATCGGCGGTGGCTGCAGAGGCCGCGGCGGGCGGGGCTCCGGGGCGGGTGGTCCGGTGGCCGCATTCACGGGGCGGCGGGAAGACGCAGGTAGAAGCGGCTGCCGACGTCCGGCATCGATTCGAGCCACAGGGCGCCGCCCAGCTTTTCGGCCAGGTGGCGGGCGAAATACAGCCCCAAGCCCGTGCCCGGCACGTCGCCGGAGGTGCGGAGCCGGCGGAACGGCGAGAAAACGAGTTCCTGTTCCCCGGCCGCGATGCCCGGCCCGTTGTCGGCCACGCAGACGATGACGTGATCCTCTTCGCGGGTGGCGGTGATCTCGACGATCGTCGGATCCTTGTCGCCGTACTTGATGGCGTTGGAAACGAGATTGACCAGGATCTCACGGACTTCCGCGTGCACGCCCAGCACGTCGGGGAAGTCCGCATCGAACTGCAACTCGACAGTCGCCGGCTTTTCGTCGATCAGCGGCTGGACGCGCTGTTGCACTTCCCGCACGACGTCGGCCAGGCAAACCGGCCACCTCTGGGACTCCGGAGTCATCGGCAGCGTGGCGGCCGAGAGCAGCTCGTCGATCAGCCGATTCATCCGCAGCGCGGTGTCGCGGGCGGTGGCGACCAGATCGGCGGCGTCGCCGGGCAGTTCGTCGCCGAAGTCGTCCAACAGCTCGTCGCAGACGTTGAGGATCGTTCCCAGCGGGGTTTTCAGATCGTGGGACGTCAGCCGCGCGAACTGCTCCAGGGCCGAATGCGATCGCAGGACGATCTCCAATGCCCGTTCGATGTCCTCGGTGCTCTGGCGAAAGTACGTCTCCAGCGTCAGTGCCGCGTCGAGAAAGATCACCTTCAGCAGCGACAGCAGCGCGTCCCGATCGGGAATGTCCCGGCCGGCCAGCTCCCACAAACGTTCCACGGCGAACCGCACGTACTGGTAATAAGCTCCCAGGAACAGTTGGGGGCCGATGCCCGACATGGCGTGGGCCAGCCCGACACGTTGCCGCTGGGCCACATAGTCGGCGTCCCACTGGGCCTGCAACATCGAGACGAAGTGCTGTTTCTGCAGTTCCTTCAGCCGCGCCACGCGTTCGGCGTCTTCCAGAAACCGTCGCGTGGCCGGGAAATCCAGCAGGTGCCGATAGAACTCCTCGGCGAAGCGGTCATTCACTTCGCGGAAGCGTGGCAACAGTTCGCGGAGCCGCTGCGCATCCGCTTCGCTCAACTGAAGGTAGGCCAATCGCTGACGAAGGTCGCCGAAGGCGTTCTGCAAGTCGCGGCGGATGCCGGCCCGTGTGGCGGGCGGTTCGGCGGCGGATTCCGGTCGTGCCATGGTGTCTCCTCGCCTGCTCTTCGCGCGGCCATTGTACCGGTACGTCGTGCGGTGTTCGAACCGGTCCGGCCTCCGCGTTGGCAGCGACTGCGGCAATCCACTTCGAGAGCGATGCGGGGCCGTCCCCAGAGGCGGGACGGACGCACCGGCGTACGGATGCGACGAGATGCGTGCCTGCTTCCGGTGACGCGTCGGCAGGGGCGACGGTATGTCCGGAGCCGTTGACGTACGGAACGGGCGGTGTTTCCCGCAACGGGGGCACCGGTTCGCCGCAAAACCCGAATCGCCGGCAAAGTCGACGCAATGCGCCCCGTCTGGGCAGCCGATACAAACGGTGTGGTGGCCTGCGCGCCGGCCGACCGGTCGCTCGGCCGGGTGGCGCGCGGTGCGCGCGGCGCGGTGGCCGGTTCCGGAGTCGCGTCGATCGGACATGCGCAACCGCGTCGGCCGATGCCGTACAGCGTGCGTGTGCGTCCCCCGCGGGGCAATCATGACATCCGTGCCTGTTCCCGCCATGGCAATCCAGAGAAGGCAGCGATGCGAACCCGGCTGCCCCCTGTGACAGGGGTCATGTTGGTTCTCACGGTGGCCGCAGCGGGGTGTTGCGGCATGCGGCGGCCGTGTGCGCAGAGCTGCAGTGCGTGCGGCCGCGCGGCGGCGACGGCGGCACTGCACGGCGCGGCCACTCGGAGGGCGGCGGCTCGTCGCAGTCCGCACCTCCGCACGCCGACCATGGTGCGACAGCGCCCGTCGGCTTCCATCGCAGGCGGACCTCCGCAGTCTGGGCGGTCCATCGAGCAACCGCATTCGCCTGTCGGAGGACCACCGGTGCCGCGGGAGCCGGAAGCCGAACCGCCACCGCCGGCGCCTCCCGTTCGGGGCGGACCGCAGCCACGTGAGGTGGCCCGACCGTCCGTCCACACGGCGGCGCATTCGGTCCGACCGGCGGTGTCCGTGGATGCCGGTTCGGCATTCCGGACGGTGGGAGGCGGCGGGCGTCATTCGAAGAATGCCTGCCTGTGCCGGAAAATTCCCGGTTCGCGGTGCTGCGCCGCATCGCCGGCGCATTGCCCGCGGGCGGGTGGGGTCTGCTGTGGACCGGTCGCGAGCAACGGGCAGCGGCATTGCGGGTGTGCCGCGACGGGTGGCATGCGGAGGACGCGGCAGGGGCCGACCGGTCCGCTCGCGTCACGCGGCACGACGGAAACCCCGTCGGGCCGGTCGGCGATGGAACGCGACGCCACGACGTCCGTGTCGATCGTGCAGCCGCCTTGGTCCGATTCGTCGGTGTCTTCGCAAACGACGAACGCGGGCGAAACGGACGGGCGGAGGCCGGCGGCGGGTTGGCACATATCGCCGGGTCCGAAGCCGGTGCTCGAATCGGCCGACCGCCCGGTTCCGCTGGCGGAATTCTTCCGTCGGGACACACCCGACCACTCGACGCCGACGCCACGGCAGCCGGAGATCGGCCCGATGGCCGTGTGGATTCCGCTGGTTCGCAACCGCTCCGGATGGGCGGCGCCCCCCCGGTCGCTGCGCAGCGGGTCTCCGGCAGCGGAACGCACACAACGTTGGACGCCCGAGCCGGTGGCGGCGGAACGCGTTCCGGGTTCTATCGCGACAGAGCCTCAGCCGCGGACCCGGTCAGCAAGTCGGACCTCGGCAATCCGGACCGTCGTGTCGGAAGCCGTCGCGGCCGCTCTCCCCCAACCGCGAAGGCCGAGCTGGCGTCCGGCAGGGCAGACGGGGCAGAGGCCCGCGCCGCACGGTGGTTCCGGCAGCGCCGGCCGCTGGGGGCCGATCGGAGGGTCTGCCGATCGGGCGAACGGAGGCGCGGCAATTCCGTCCGACGAACTGGAACGGGACCGGCGGCCGTCGGCCCGGTCCTGGGTGCCGTCGCGGCGACCGCCCACTGAACGTCCGCTTTTTCGTGGTGCTCCGGCATCGGCGGCCGAGTCGTGCGGAACGGCCGTCGGGCGGCGCGACGCCACCCACGGTCCGTCGCAAAGCCCGCCGCCGGCTTCGGCAGGGACAGCCCGGTTGCCTTCCGGCGGCGTTCGCCCCGAGTCGTCCGGCGGCGCGGACGGTGAGCGTTGGATCGCGGAATCGGCGACCGATCGAAACGCTGTGGACGAGCCGCTGGTGCTCGTGCTGGATGAGCCGTCGCACCCGGCACGAGTTCCAAAACCGCTCCAACCTCCGGCCCGGCGCGAAGCGATCACCTTCGACGAACTGTCGCGACCGGTGCCTGCCTCTGGTGTCCGCTCTATCGACAGGGCAGTTCCGAACGCGCGGGCGTCGGGCGGATCGACGCCCGCGCAGAGTCATACGTCCGGCACGGCAAGCCACTCGTCGGGTGCAAAGAGCCACGCGGCGGAAGCAGCGGGGCGACCTTCGCCGGGCCAGGCGGGGGCGAAGAAAGGCGGCTTGGTGCCGTCGGAGCCGGATCGTGAACGACTGGATCACGTTTCCGGAATGCTGATCGTTGCGGGCCGAGGCGCGACCTCGCCCGATCGTGGCGATGACCCGCAACGGGTTCCGCCGGAGCCGGGCGGCGAGACGGCGGGCATCCGATTGGTGTCGCAGGACGCCGAGGCGCGGGATCCCCGCGTCGGACGGCCGCACGGGCAAGCGGCGGAAGACGGTGAGCGAACGGACGACGACGTGGAAACGGAGACCGGGGCCGCTCCGCCGGTGATCCCGACAGGAGCCGACGACCGGAACGAGCCGGAGGGCGGGGCGCTGCGGATCGATCTGCTGAGCACGCTCAAGCTGACCGGCGCCAACAACCTGGACATCCGGCTGGCTGCCGAGCGACTGGCTCAGGCCCGGGCCGAGTACCGTCTGGCGCGGGTTCTGTGGCTGCCGTCCTTGAATGCGGGCGTCGGTTACACGAAGCATGAAGGACAGATTCAGGCGACGGCCGGCCGGGTGCTGGACGTGAGCCGCAATGCGTTTTTCGTCGGTGGCGGGGCATCGTTCGGCGGCACCCCGCTGGCGGGCGCGGCCGGCGGACCGGCGCGGTTGATGGTGCAACTGGATCTGAGCGACGCGATTTTCCGGCCGCTGGCGGCGCGGCAACGTCTCCAGGCGGCCCGTTCGTTGGACGACGCCGCCCAGTGGGATCACCGCCACGAAGCGATGGTACTGTACTTCGAGTTGCTGGCGGCGGACCGGCTGGTGGCCGTGGCACGACGCCACACGGAACTGGCCGAGCGGTTGCTGGCGCGAACCGAAGCGTTGGCCCGGTCCGGAAAGATCCATGTCGGAGAACTGGCCCGCGTGCGGGCGGAGCATACGCGGCGTCAGGACGCCATGGCCCGTTTCCTCCGGCAGCGGACGCAGGCCGAAGCGGCTCTGGTGCGGCACCTGCACCTGGATCCGGGAACACACCTGCGACCGGCCGAAGAGGAGCTACTGCCGTTGAAGTGGGTCGATGAGCGGCTGGAGCGGTCGCAGTTGGTGGCCGCGGCCTGGCGGCATCGCCCGGACCTCCGCGCACAGGAGCGGCGGATTTCGGCGGATCGACATCAGTGGACCCAGGAGCGCTGGCGGCCGCTGATTCCCAACATCTACGCGGCGGCAGCGGCGGGCGGATTCGGCGGCGGTATCGGGGCGCGGCTGCCGCAGGTAGACGGCCGGGCCGACTTCGACATCGGCGCCGTATGGGAACTGAAGCACCTCGGTTTCGGCAATGCCGCCCGGCGGGAAATCGCGCATCGGCAACTGCACCGGTCGCAGCTCGCGTATCAGCGGCGAAGGGACGAAATCGCGCGGGCGGTGATCGAAGCGTCCGCGCGGGTGGAGGAACTCGGCCGACGGCTCGAACTGGCTCGCCGGCGAGCGGAACAGGCCGGCGAAACATTCCGGTTGAGCC
>RFHO01000440.1 GCA_003696385.1 Planctomycetota bacterium
CCGGCCATCCGCGGCTCCGCAATGTATATCTGCCGCGCAGGCGGCGCGGTCGTCGACTGTCGGTTCGGGCATCCCCTCAACGGACGAGGGTTGCGCTGCGAAGTGCTGTCCGCCCCCCGGCCGCTCCGGAGATTGCAGCATGAGCAATGGCAAAGACGACCGACATCGCCGCGCCCGAGGCAAACGGGTCCCACGGGCCAAGTCGTCCCGTCAGCGCGCCCCATCCGGCGGAAAGCCCCGTTCTCCGGCCGGGGCGCACTCCCCGGACGCGCCGGTGCCGTCCGAATCCCGTTCCCGTGCGTCCGGCAGCGGAGGGGCCGCCGGCGACACCACCCGCGGGACGCGCGCCCTCGCGGACACCTCGGTCAACAAGGCCACGTCCGATCCGATCAGTGTGTTCGATGCCTTGCGCAGCCGCTATGGTTGGAACTTCGACCAGCCTTTGGGTGACGGTGGCTTCGGCTACGTGTACGCCATCCGCATCGGCGGCATCGACCGGGCGGTCAAGATCAGCAAACGGCGGATTGCCGACGAGGAAGACCACGTCAACCGCGAGCTACAGGCCCTGAAGGACACACAGGGCCATCCACGGCTGCTGCACCTTGTCCAGTTCGGCGTCGTCGCGGGACACCTGGTGACCGTCTGGGAGCGCGCGGACGGCACGCTGGAAGACAAGCTCCGCGAACACCAGCACCTGACGCGACAACCCGGGCTTCCGCTGAAGCAGGTCATCCGCTGGATCCGGGAAGCCGCCGAAGCCATCGACTTCCTCAACCAGCGCGGCATCTATCATCGGGACATCAAGCCGCAAAACCTGTTTCTGGTGCACGGCCACGTCAAGGTAGGCGACATGGGGCTGGTCAAATTCGGCGGTTTGACCACCACCTCGCAGAGCTTCAGCGGAACCATCGGCTATCTGCCGCCCGAGGCGTGGGAACGGAAACGGCACCGAACGATCGACATCTTCGCCCTGGCCGCCTCGTACGTTCGCCTGCGTACGGGACGCCATCCGTTCGGCGACACTCCGACGGAGATCATGCAGCGGACTCGCGCCGGAGCCTTCGAACGAACCGGTTTGAGCCGAGCCGAAATCGCCTGCCTGGCCAAGGCGCTGTCGCCGGATCCCGCCGAGCGGCCGGAATCGGCCGAGCAATGGGTTCGAATGCTCGTCGCCGAACTCAAACGCGAGCGGACCGGGTGGTTGGCCCGCCTCGGATCCGCGATGCGCAACGGCCTGCAACGGTTGGGCCGATCGCTGGTCCGTGCCGCCAGTGACGACCGCACCACGTCCGCAGGCACTCCAGCCGCCGATCCCACCGCACCCACGCTGCTGTACGGTCCGGACGGCCAAGCCCCGAGCCCACCCCATCACGGGGGCTTGCCGTCCCCGCCGGCACCCCCAGCGGCAACACCGCCCCAGTACGCCGAGGCAGGCCCACCGGCCGGCCGGGAGCCACCGCCCGCCCACCCCGCTCCGCTTCCGCAGGCCGGTCCGCCGCCCATGGGACCGCCCCCCATGAGGCCACCGCACCAACCGCCGTGGGACTCGGGCGCACGGTGGAATCCCCCGCGCCCCCGCCGGAGGCTGAGGCTGGGAGCCCTGTTGCGCGGCGTACTCCTGCTGGCGCTGGCTGCTGGCGTGGTCGGAGGGGGCTACTACTACTTTGTGAACACCCCGCTGCCGCTCGTGTTCCCCGCTCCGCCGGCTCCGGCTCGGCCGCAACTGTCATCCACGGCCCGCAGCATGAATGTGCCGATCACCTGTGCACGCTTTTCGCCCGACGGCCGCCGGGTCGTCACCGGTGCGATGGACGGAACCGTGAGCCTCTGGGATGCACGGACCGGGAACAGAATCGCCGCTCTCAAAGGCCATACCGACGCCGTCAACCATCTGGCCTGTTTTCCACAGGGAGATCGAATCCTTTCGGTCTCGGCGGACAAGACCGCGCTCGTCTTCGACGCCGAAACCTACGAAGTGAAACAACGGTTCGACGCCCACAAACGCGCCGTCCTGTGGGGCAGTGTGAGTCCCGACGGTCAACGCGTGGCGACCGTCGGTCAGGAGGGGGCCCTGTACGTCTGGGACAGCCGGACCGGCGAGATCCTGCAGCATGTGCACCTGACAAAACGCGCGCGGGACCACGACGCGACCGAATCATTCGGGTCTGGTGCCGATTTCGAGCGACCATTGCTACCAGAACCGCACTTCGTCGCGTTTGACGAAGTCGGTACGCGACTGGTCGTCTTGGGCGGCACCGGCGGAGTCGTACTGGACGCCGAAACCGGCAACGTGCGGACGCGGCTGCAGGGTGTCGATCGCCCTCGCCAGATCACTTCGGCCTGTTTTCTGGACAACGGCACGGTGATCGGATTCGACGACCAGGGAAGCGTGATCCGGTGGAATGTCCGCACGGGTGCCGTGGAAACATTTCTGGAAAGCACGCTTCGGAAGAACGGTGGCATGCTCAACTTTGCCAGTCTGGGACCGGAACGCAGGTTCGTGGCGGCCTGCTTCGATGAGGCCGCCGACTCAGGTGAGGTATGCGTGTGGGACCTCCGAACCGAAGCCATCTACCGCGTGTTCGGCCCGACGTACCCGAAAGAAGTCTGGAATTTCATGCGCGCTGAAATCAGCCCGGACGGCAAATACCTGGTCGCCGTGCGCAAGGACGCCTACGCATTTGAGGCCAGCGCTGTACTGTATGACTTCGGCAGCGGCCGTGAGATCGTCGCATGGCGGCAATTCGAGGGCGACGGCTGGTTGGCCCTCACTCCCCAAGGCTTTTACACCGGCAGCGCAGAGGCCGACGACTATGTCGAGCACCTCGACGCCGAAGGCAACACGCTCCCGAAGGCGACTTGCAAAACGTACGATCGGGCCGACGTCGTCCGGCGGCTCATCGCACGCCCCGGCGCGTTACCGCTGCCGCAGTGATCGAGCCGTTCGCCCACAGGTCCGCGACGCTTCCGCGGCGTGGCTCGTCGGCGCAGGCCCGCGACATGGCGTCCGGCCCGCCCGCAGGCCCGCTGCATCGCCGCGACGCCCGGCGGTCCCTCGGCATTCTCGCTCGAATCCTCTCCCGAACCGTTCCGGTTCGCCATGGTGGGAATCGCGCGGCCGCAACCGCCTGCGTGTGAAGTGGCATTTCACGTTCGCGACCGCTTCGGCGTAGAATGCGGATGCTCGTTTGCGACGGAAAACGTCACGACACCGGACAAGCGTCCTGCACGCACGAACTTCGAGTGAACCGATGGCACAGACTTCCAGTGACCGACGCGAGACGATCGAAGCAGGACACGCTGGCGCTCCGCCGTGGCTTGGCGTCTCCGAGACCGTCGGCATCGGTCGCCTGCGTGCCCGGACATGCAGCGGGTTCGACAGGCGCAGCATGCTGCGGATCGGCGTCGGGCTGCCGACGCTGCTGCTCGGCGGCCGAAGCATCCGGCCCGCGGCCGCCGCAACCGTGCCGCGTGCCAGGTCGGTAATCCTGCTCTGGCTGTGGGGAGCCCCGAGTCATCTGGACACCTTCGACCCGAAACCGCAGGCCCCACCGGAATACCGCGGACCATTCGCCACGATCCCGACGCGCATACTGGGGGTGCATTTCACCGAATTGCTTCCGCGAACCGCCGCCCGCAGCGATCGGCTCGCCCTGGTGCGCTCGATGGCACACGATGACGGTGGACATCCCAGCGCAGGCACGCTGGCGCTGACCGGTTTCCGCGAGAATCCGGAACCGGTTCAGCCCAACTTCGGCTCGATCCTTGCCAAGCACGCCCGGCGGCGCGGCTGGCGAGGACAGCTTCCGCCGTTCTTTGCCATCGGCCCCGGCATCCCGCGGGACGTGGTGCGGCGGATCAAGGGCTACGGCGGGGGCATTCTCGGCCGGCAGTACGACCCGGTGCAGGTACAGTGCACGCCGGGGGGAGAGGTCAACATCCCGGCTCTGAAGCTGCTCGAGGGACTGACGCCTCATCGCATCGTCGACCGTCGCAGCCTGTTGCGACGACTCGACCGGGCCGCACGCCTGATCGATGCGACTGCCTCGCGGGAATGGGATCGCACATGGCAAACCGCGTACCGCCTGCTCACCGAACGTGCGGCCCGACGGGCCTTCGACCTGACCGAAGAACCGGAGCCGTTGCGGGCCAGCTACGGATACACCAGCTTTGGCCAGAGCTGTCTTTTGGCGCGGCGTCTGGTGGAGGTGGGCGTCCGATACGTGCAGGTCAACTGGAGTGAATACGTCGAGGCGATGACCCCGAAGTGCGATTTCGGCTGGGACACGCACATCTACAACTTCGAACTCCTGCAGGATCGGCACTGTCCGATCTTCGACCGGGCCTTCTCCGGCTTGCTGGATGACCTGCACGACCGCGGTCTGCTGCACGACACGCTGGTGGTTGCAATGGGAGAATTCGGCCGGACGCCGCGGATCAACAAGCGGGCTGCCCGTGACCACTGGCCGCGCTGCTACTTTTCGATCTGGGCTGGTGCCGGCATTCGCCCGGGGATCGTCGTCGGTGAAAGCGACAAACGCGGCGAAAACCCGGTGGAGCACCCGGTCAGTCCGCTGATGGTCGGCACGACCATCGCCGAACTGGCGGGTATGCGTGTTCAGGACCGCTCCGAAATGAACGTGCTGCCGAACGGCACCGTCATTCACGAGCTGCTGGTCTGATACGCTCTCTGAAACGGTGCGAGAAAAGGTCGGCCGCCGCGCGTTCGGGCGGCCACATCGCTGACACCGCCATCAGTGCAAAACCAGTGGCCCACCCCGGCCGTTCCAACCTCCGTCTCCGATTGAGGACGTTGCGTCGATGCTACCCACTCATGCCGTCGGGATCGACCTCGGTACGACCTACTCGTGCATCGCCTATCTGAACGAGCACGGCGAGCCGGTCACTCTGGCGAATCAGGAAGGAGAGCTTTCAACCCCCTCTGCAGTGCTGTTCGAACCGAGCGGGGAAATCGTCGTCGGCACCGAAGCTCTGCGGCACGCCGTTCTGTATTCCGATCGCGTGGTGATGCACGCCAAGCGCTTCATGGGCGACCCACAGAAGGTGTGGACCATCGACGGTCGGCGGTATACCCCCACCGACATCTCCGCGCTGATTCTCCGGAAACTGCTGGACGCCGCCGAGCCCCGCATCGGCAAAGTGGACCGCGCGGTGATCACCGTTCCCGCGCAGTTCAGCGAGCGCCAGCGGCGGGCCACGGTCGAGGCCGGCCGAAAAGCGGGGCTCCGGGAGGTGGACATCATCAACGAGCCCGTCGCGGCCGCACTGTGCTACGTGCTGGGTACCGAAGGGCTGTGGTTCACCGAATTGGCGGACGAACAGCGGATTCTGGTCTGGGATCTCGGCGGAGGCACGTTCGATTTGTCACTGGTCCGCTACAGCAGGAACAAGGTCGAAGTGATCGCCACCGGCGGCGACCTGCATCTGGGTGGCATCGACTGGAACCAGGCGCTGGAACGAGCCGTTCGCAAGCAGTTTCTGAAGGACTTCGGCGTCGATCCGGGCAGCGATCCGGCCAGCCTGCAAATGCTCGCCCTGGAAGTCGAAACCACCAAACGCAGCCTCTCGGTCCGCCCCCGAACGGCACTGGTGTGCCAGCACGACGGACATCGCAAGGTGTATCAGATCGACCAGGCCAAATTCGAAAAGCTCACCCGTGAACTCACCGAACGTACGGCGCAAATCACACAACGGCTCCTGACGGACAACGGGATGGGATGGGCGCACGTGGACGTCGTCCTGATGACCGGCGGAGCCTCGCGCATGCCCATGGTCCGCAAGCGGATCAAGGAACTCGGCGGCCGAACGCCCAACACTTCCCTGTCCCCCGATCAGTCGATCGCCCACGGCGCGGCCTACTATGCCGGAATGCTGCTGACCAACAGCGAATTCGCCCGCTCCATCCTCAGCGACGGAGCCAGCGAACGCCTGCGGCAGTTCTCCCATACCAGCGTCAACGCAAGAGCGCTCGGTATCCTCGTCCGGGACACCGACCGCAATGTCCGCTTTCCGCATTACCTGATCCCCGCCAACACACCGTTGCCGGCCGCCGTCACCGAACGGTTCGGCACGGTCGTGCCCAACCAGCGCCGCGTGAACCTGCAGATCATCGAAAGCGACCCGCACGAACCCTCCGGCTACGCGCGGGTCGGACAGTGCGTCATCGACGAACTTCCGCCGGAGCTGCCGGAAGGTTCGGAAATCGCCGTCACCATCCGCTACGACGAACAGGCCCTGGTGCACGTCGAGGCACAGGACGTCGTCAGCGGCAAGATCGCCAGCGTCGACATCGACCGTCGCGACAGTGTCGTCTCCCACCCACAGGCCCCCGAAGACGCCGCGGTCGCTTCGCCTTCCGCGGCCCCCAAAACTGCGGACGAC
>RFHO01000065.1 GCA_003696385.1 Planctomycetota bacterium
AGCCGGTCGTACCATTGCGTCACCGGCATGCCTGCGAACGTGGCCGTTTCGCGGATTCGCGACAAGGCGACGAACGCGAATTCGCCCGCCAGGTGCAATCCGCGAGCGTATCCGGGCAGTCGTGCCACCACATCCCGGCGGCCACTTTGCGGATCGACACGCAACAACTCGCCGCGGCCGGAATTCAGCAGCCACAGGGCTCCATCGTGCCACCGCGGCGAATGCGGCATACACAGCCCGGAGAGGACGATTTCGGAACTGTCCACGTCGATCACCACGCCACCGGCGATCCGGTTTTCTCGCCAACCTTCGGGTGTGTCGGTCGAACCCAGTGCGGTGACGAATTTTGGACGCCCATCGTGCATCGCCAGGCCGTTCAGGTGACAACGATCCTCCGGGGCCAGGTCCGTGATGAACGACGGCTTCCATCGCGGCACGAATCCATGTGCGTCGTCCAGACTGCAAAGACACGAAAACCGGGTGTTCACCAGCCACAACGCGTCGTCGGCAAAGGCGATCTCGTGTGCCCGGATGTCACCGGTGACATGGGCGTGCCGGGGGACGAAGCAGGCGTCGTGGCGCGCCCGCCCGGTGCGCAGACTGCCGATCACTTCGGGGGCGTTGCGAAGCGTCCAAACCTCACGCCGCGTCACCAGAGCAATGCGGTCGGGAGCCACGTCGAGTCCCATCGCGCGGCGAAAACTGCGGCAACACAACGACAGCCTGCCCGACCGCGAGCGTATCACGACGAGCTTTCCGGCCTGGTACGTGGTGACCAACAGCGTGGCCCGCAGCGATGCCAGCAGCTCCGGAAAGGCGTCGCAACACGTGGCCGCCAGGCCGGCCCACGTGGCACGCTGCGCCAGCACGTCGGCGGCCCGGCCGGCTGCGGGATCACTGCTGGTGCAGGGAAACTCGGCGTCCATGAAACTCGTCCCGGCGGTTCACGGCACAGCCGCGCGGCTGTACCGGCCGCGCGAGCCAAGCGGTCGTGTGTGCGCCGATGCTGCGCCGCCGGTGCGGATCAACGCTCGCGACGCGGCGGCCAAGGGGCCGTGGCCGGATGAAAACCGGTGGCGTTCAGCCGGATGCGATACAGCCCCGTCCCCGCAGTGATGTACAAGGTGTGGATTTCCGGCCCGTTCCCGAAGCAGCAGTTTGTCGGCAACGGTTCGGTGGGAATGTAGGCCAGCTCCTTGCCTTGGGGAGAAAACACGACGATTCCGTGGCGTCTTTCCGAGCGGACTGCGGCGTAGATGCGGCCTTGCGTGTCGACGGTCATGCCGTCGGTCCCGAGTTCCTTGCCGAAGTCGACCAGCACGCGTTTTCGGCCCAACGATCCATCACGGCGGACGGGGAAGGCGTTCAGCGTCATGCGGCCCGGTTCGGTCCGCACTCCCGGCACGATGTGCGTGGTTCCGTTGTTCGTCTCGGCCACGTACAGCGTTTTCAGATCCGGGGACAGCGCGACGCCGTTGGGTTTTTCGATGTCGAACGTGACCCGGGTCAGCGTTCCATCCGGCGCCAGACGATAAACGCTCATGTGGTCCAGTTCCATCGGCTCCGGACCGATGTACCGCGGGTCGCTGAAATAGATCGAGCCATCCGGATGAATGACCAGGTCGTTGGGAGAGTTCAGCCGTTTGCCCTGGTACCGGTCGACGATCACTCGCAGCGTTCCGTCGGGCCTGACTTCGCAGATCGCCCGCTTTCCATAGTTCGCACCGCAGGCAGCGATCAGACGGCCGTTACGGTCGAACATCAGCCCGTTCGATTTGCCGCTGTCCGCGCAGAACACCCGGGTCTTTCCGGTCCGTGGATCGAACACCAGAATCCGTCCGGGCTTCTTGTCGCGTGCGATGTCGCTGAAGTAGATACGCCCATCGGGCGCCACGGCGACGCCTTCGGTGAACTCGCCGTCGTTCCAAAGCAGCTCCAGCTCGGCGCCGGCGGGCACGATGGGCGCGTCGGCCCGCGACATCGGCGCCCATGGACCGGCAAAGGCCAGCAGCAACATCCCAATGGTGCTTGCGTGGATCAATCGGTGCGGCATCGTCACTCCCCCATGTTCGGGCGATGTGCCGTCCAACGTACGGCGCCCACGGCAAACAGCGCCCAGCCCGCGATCAGCAGCGTTCCGCCGACCGGCGCCACCAGTCCCCAGCGGACATCCAGCCAGTGCGGTCCGCCAAGCGTCAGTGCATAAAGGCTGCCGCAAAACAGCAGCACACCGCCGAACAGGCACCAGCCGGCGGCGTTCAGCAGCCCGCGGCGGCGCGATCCCGCGGCGAGCAGGCCCAGGGCGATCAGACCCAGCGCATGCCACATCTGGTACCGGACCGCGGTCTTGTAGTCCTGAAGGTACTTCCACGACGCGGGAACTTCGAAGCCCGCGATCGACCTGGCCGGAAACTCCGGTGCCGCGTATTTCTCCGCGAAGTACCGGTCGAAGCCGTGGGCTCCGAGTGCCCCCAGGACGACCGCCAGTCCTGCCAGTGCCGCACCGAGCGCGACCCACAGCCGTCCCGGCGCCGCCGCGTCCGCAGCATGTCGCTGCTGGTTGGTCATCCGTCGTCGCCCCTCGGTGCTCGCAACACTGGTCGTCGCCGCCGCGTCCGCGCGACGCGGCGCATGATATCGCCCGCCGAGCCGACGCGAAACGGTGCGACACCGACGGCGTCTCCGGAACGGTTCAGCGCCACCACACGGCGTCCGCCTTTCGACGCAGTTCTTTCCAGACGCCAACAGAACGGCGGCGCAAGACGAAACCGGTCACGACGCGGTGCGTCGGACCGGTTCTCCCTCGGCCAGATCGGTCGGGCCGCTCGATCGTCGTGCCGGTCGCAGCTCCGTGCCCACCGCCGTCTCGCGGCCGCGGGGACCGGCACGCGGTCAGACCAGTTCCGGCATCGGCTGATACTTGCTTGCGTCCACGAGGTACTGTGGTCGGCCTTGCAGATCGCGGACGGTGACGCGATTGATGTCGATTCCCAGGTTCTTGTACATCGTGGCGAAGACTTCCTGGAAGTGCACCGGTCGTTCCTGGGCGTATTCGCCGAGCCGGTTCGTCTGACCGATGGCCTGACCGGTCCGCATCCCGCCACCGGCCAGCAGTGCACAGGAGACCTGCGGCCAGTGGTCGCGACCGGCGTTCTTGTTGATTTTCGGCGTACGTCCGAATTCGCCCCAGACCACCACGGTGACGTCATCCAGCATGCCGCGACGATCCAGGTCTTCCACCAATGCGCTGACGCCCTGGTCGAGCATCGGGAAGTCTTCGCGCGCCCGACCGAAGTTGTTGCCGTGCCAGTCCCAACGGCTGAACGCCAGCGTGACGCACCGCACGCCCGCTTCGATCAACCGCCGGGCCACCAGGAAGTTGTCCAGCAGCTTGGGACCACCGTCGGCCTGGTTCTTGGGCGTTCCGCGGCCATAGCGATCACGCAGCTTGGGGTCCTCTTTTTCCACGTCCAGGGCCTCGGCGAGCCGGCTGGAGGTGAGGATTCCGAAGGCCTGTTCGGTGAATGCGTCCAGCCCCTCCATCATGCCGCTGGAGTCGGCTTCGCGACGGAACCGGTCCAACGCACGAAGGACCCGTTTGCGGTCATTCAGCCGATCCAGCGTGATGCCGTTGAGCACCATGTCGCCGCGGCCTTCTCCGTGCGGCTTGAACGGGGCGTGGGCGACGCCCAGAAAGCCCGGCTGACCCGCGTCCGCCCAAGGCATGTGGCCCATCGGCGGCGACAGCCCCACGAACGGCGGCACGGCCGGATGCACCGGCCCGTAGAGCTTCGACAGCACCGAACCCAGCGAAGGCCAGCCGCCCAGCGGCTGGTTCCGGTGATCCCGGCCGGTCAGGCACTGGAAGGCGTAGTGAGAACCGGTCGAACCCACGATCGTGCGGATGAACACCAGCTTGTCGGCGATCTTTGCCAATCGCGGGAACAGTTCACAGATCTCCACGCCGGGAACGTTCGTCTGGATCGGACTGAACTCGCCGCGAATCTCCCGTGGGGCGTCCGTCTTGATGTCCCACATGTCCTGATGCGGCGGCCCGCCGGGCAGGAAGATCATGATGATCCCCTTGTGCCCCAGGCGCTGTCCACTGGCCTGTTCGGCCCGCAGGATCTGCGGCAGAGTGGCGCCGCCCATGGCCAACCCACCGATTTGCAGGAAGGCGCGGCGTGACAGGCCGTCACAGAAACCACGCAGTTTCGGACCCAGGATCGTCAACATCGTCCTTTCTCCCTGCTGCAAACCAATTTCCCCTGCTGCAAACCAATGCCGCAGCGGGGACCATCACGGCCGCATGGCCTTTCGGCGTCCCGCATCCGAGCCGCGGGTCCGGCGACGCGTGGGCTTCCGCCGCCGAATCCTTCGACCAACGGAGCGGTGATGATCGAACCTGTCGCTCCCGCCGCCGGCGAGCCACAGCTAGAATCCGCTCCGGTACGCGGCATTCGGATGCCGGAAAGACCTCGGCGACTGTCAATGAATATATCGGCATCCGTTGATGTACGCAATCGGTAGATGTTGCAAGAGGAATGCGCTGGGCATGAGCGGGTCGGATTCGGTTTCGGTGTCTCCCGGCGGCGGTGCGTCGACGGCGGGGCGGGTCGCCGGGCAGGCGAAGACCAAGATCGTGGCGACGGTCGGGCCGTCCTGCCGGCCCCGTACGGTGTTGCGGAAGCTCGTCGTGGCGGGCGTCGACGTTTTTCGGCTCAATTTTGCCCATGGCCGGCACGAGTGGCTCGCGGGCGTCGTGGCGGACATCCGGGGGGTTGCCGAAGAGCTCGGCGTCCCGGTTGGCATCCTGGGCGATCTTTCGGGGCCGAAGATTCGGTTGGGGGATCTGCCCGGCGACGAACTGGTGTGTAACGAAGGCCAGACCGTGCGGTTTGTCCGCCAGACCGTCGCACGGTCGTCGCCGCCCGCGACGGTCGCGGACGTCCCAGGGGACTCGCAACCAGTCGAGCTCACAAGCACTTACGACCGTCTTGTGGACGATCTGCAGGTCGGGGACCGTGTCCTTCTGGCGGACGGGACCGTGGCGCTGCGCGTGGTGGAAAAGGATCCGGGCGGAGCGTGGGCCGAATGCATCGTCGAGCATCCCGGGCGCATCCGCAGCCGTCAGGGGATCAACTTGCCCGGGGTTTCTTTGAGCACGCCGTCGTTGACGGAAAAGGATCTTCGGGATCTGCAATGGGCTCTGGAGCAACGGTTGGACTATGTCGGACTGAGTTTCGTTCGCAGCGCCGAGGATGTGCGTCGGCTGGAGTCGCTGATTGCCAGTCAGACTCCCGCCCGGCCGCAGATCGTGGCCAAGATCGAAAAGTGCGAGGCCCTGGACGACCTGGACGCAATCATCCGCAGCAGTGATTGCGTGATGGTGGCGCGGGGAGACTTGGGGGTGGAGGCCGACATCACGCGGGTCCCGGTTCTGCAGAAGCAGATCATCCGCGCGTGCAATCGGCAGCGGGTGCCGGTCATCACGGCCACGCAGATGCTCGACAGCATGCAATACAGTGAGCTGCCGACACGGGCCGAGGCGACGGACGTGGCCAATGCCGTGCTGGATGGTACGGACGCGATGATGCTGTCGGCGGAGACGGCCATCGGCCAGTTTCCAATTCAGGCGGTGGAGATGATGAACCGGATCGCCTGTGAAGCCGAGAAACTGCAGGAGTCGGTCGAGAATGATCAGCGCCCGCGGGCCGGCCTGCGACACCGGGCGTTGGAAGTGACCGAGGCGGTCATCGCGGGAGCGGGGGACACGGCCATGCAGCTCAACGCGGACCTGATCGTGGTCGTCACGCGGACCGGACGCAGTGCCCTGGCGATGGCCGAGCGGCGGTTGCCGGTTCCGACCCTGGCGCTGACCGAACGTCCGGAAACCGCCCGTCGGATGTGTCTGTACTGGGGCGTCTTTCCCGTGGTCGCTCCCGTTTCCCAGATGGGTTCGGAGGAATTGGTCCGATTCATCGTCGACTGGGGACGCAGAACCGGCACCTTGCGGTCGGGCAGCCGCTTCGTTGTCGTGTTCGGCACGCAGTGGTCGGCGCACGGCCACGACATCATGCTGGTGCATGAAGTTCCGTGACGACCGGGCCGCGGTACACCGCGGAGAAGGGAAGTACGCCGTGCACGCAGAATGGGCAGGTTGCGGGGCGGATTCCGTTTCTGTCGCTTGCGGGCTGTGCGAGGACGTTTCGCGATGTGGCGGCCGTTCCGGTCGTGACGGTCCGACCAGTGGGGTTCGTGCCGCCATGGCCACTCGCGGATGAGAGTGGCGATCTTTCGCAGTGCGGTTGTCGATAAGCCAGAACGCACGGGTACGGAAGAAGTCTTTTTGCGGACGACCGGAGACCCGACCGGCTGCGTTCCTCTGCGAAGGATCCCCGCGATGAGCCGAGCCACCAATGTCGTTGCGCTCTTCAAGGACGAAGATCGCTACATCTTTCTCTTCGACGACGAGAATCCGAGCGCGTTGTTGAAGGTCTTCGGCGAGTTCGCCGCCAACAAGGAACTGAATTTTTCGTGGTACGATGCGGCGGTGCTGAGCCAGAAAGTGCGGCGTCTGCAACGGGAGCGCGAGGCCGCTGCATCGTGCGAAAACGCGCCGACCGGTTCTCGATTCGATCACTTCGATCACTCCGGCGATTGAGCCCTTTACGCAGCGCGTGCAGCGATCCGCCAGTCGGCGCGACGTCGCGCCTTCTGCAGCATTTCCGTCTCGCTCCGTCCGCCATCGTGCCCGGCACGGCACTTCCAACCCCAATCGAGCGGTTTGCGGAGAGCGGTCCCGAACGTCTCGCCGTCTCCGCGCGGCGGTTACGGCAGCCGGAGGCCGCGCAGGTCGAATGCGGCAGCGGCTGCCCGCACATGGGAATGCTGACCGCGTGCGTCGGGCCGGGGACGAGGAGGATCTTCGGCGGCCGCGATCGAATTCTCCGTTCGAGGACGCGGTGTGCGCCGGTCGGCCACCCGCTTTGTCCCGCCGTTCGTTTGACGCTTCCGGACTTCGATCGCCAAACTCGCTTGATCGTACGGGCCGCGCGGGAGCGGGAATGGTCGCGAATCTGGAGGCGCCACGATGAAGGGCTTTGTTGCGGTGTCGTCCGAGCCGGCCGGACGCATTGGTCGAACGGGGCGGTTCGGCGTCGTGGGACTGGGATCGATCCTCGGCGTGGGGCTGACAGTGTTCACGGTCGCCGTTTCCGCGAGCGGCGACGATCTGCGGCGATCCGGAGCGGAGCCGCTGCGGATGACCCAGCGGCAGTTCGATGCGCTGGTCCAAGAGGTGTCGAACTGGGGGCGATGGGGCAAGGACGATGAGCTGGGAGCATTGAACCTGATCACCCCGCAGAAACGACTGGCGGCGGCCCGATTGGTGCGCGAGGGGGTGACGGTCTCGCTGGCTCATCCGGTGGTGAAGGAGACGGCGATCGACGCATCGTCGCCGTTTCGCCACCGGATGCTCAAGACGGGCCGTTCGCCGGGACCTTGGGCGATGGACGAATATTGCGTTTCGTACCACGGCTATGTGCACACACACATGGATGCCCTGTGCCACCTGTTCTACAAGGACCGGATGTACAACGGGTTCCGCCGCGAGGACGTGACGCCGCAGGGAGCCGGAAAGCTCGGGATTCAGAACGTGCGGCAGGGCATTTTCACTCGCGGGCTGCTGGTCGATATCCCGCGGTTGAGAGGTGTGCGCTTCCTGGAGCCCGGGACGGCCATCTACCCGGAGGAGTTGACGGAATGGGAGAGGACGACCGGACTGAAGGTCCGGCCGGGCGACGTTCTGCTGATTCGCACCGGGCGGTGGGAGCGGAGGCGGCTTCTGGGGCCGTGGGATCCGTTGAAGTCGGGGGTGGCGGGGTTGCATGCGTCGTGCGGTCGATGGCTGCGCGCGCGGGACATTGCCGTACTGGGCACTGACGGTGCGGCGGACGTGTTGCCGTCGGGAGTGGAGAACGTTTCGCACCCCATCCACGTGTTGATGCTGCATGCGATGGGCGTGCACATTTTCGACAATCTCGACCTGCGTGAGCTCTCCCGCAAGTGTGCGGAGCGGAAACGCTGGGAGTTTCTGATCACGGTGGCGCCTCTGGTCGTGGAGGGGGGGACGGGGAGCCCGTTCAATCCAATTGCCGTTTTCTGAGCGGGACGGTCGGAGTCTGTCCGCCCGGCAGGGGAGGCGTCGGCAGATGGCGCGGGCGCTGATCGCGCTGACACCGTTTGCGTGTGTGGCGGCGGCTGCACTGCTTTGCACCGGCCGGGATCGAGCGATCCGCGATCGCCGGCGGCCGGCGGGCGTTTTCGGCGGGACGTGCGCCGATTCGTCGGCGCAGCACGTTCGACCGGACGGCAACGCTTCGCGGCGGCTGTTGTCCGTTCTGATTTCCGGGTTGATCGCGGTTGCCGTGCTCGCGGCGTGGGGTGGTCCCTGGCCGCGGGACGCCGCGCGATCCATCGCATGCGGCGGCGTGTTGGTGGACGCGCAATCGGGATTGCTGGCGCGCGTCGCTGCGTTGCTGCTGGCCGCATGGGCGCTGGGACCTGGGCGGGGCGTGCTGTGGGAGACGGTGGCGAGGGACCAGCGACGGGGCGGCGCCGATGAGGCCCGGAGCGCAAGGCGTGACGGCAATGAAGACGTTGCCCGCGAGATCCGGACGGGAGTCGAAGCGGGCGTGTTGTGGGCCTTCGCCGGCGCGTTGCTGGCGGCGGTGGCCGACGCCTGGTGGGTGATGGTGGTGGCGGTGGAATGCCTGGCGGCGGGCCTCGCGTCGTACACCCGCGGCGGGGCCGAGCCGGGCCGGGAGACCGCATCGGCGGACGGCGGGTGGGGGTCCGCCTGGCGACCGCTGTTCGCCGCTCAAAGCTTCGGCAGCGTGCTGCTGGTGTCCGGGCTGGCCGTGTCGTATGCGTTGGGCGGCGTGTCGGCGTTCAGCGACCTGCCTTGGGCCGTGGCGCGGGCGACGGGACGCCCGCTGCCGGCCCATCCACTGGCGCGACCGCTGGCGGTCTGTGGACTGGTTCTCGCGCTTGGTGGGCTGGGTTTGAAGCTGGGGTTCGCTCCCTTCCATGCTGCGCACGATCGCCCGTTACGCGCGAGGCGGATGGCCGAGCGGGTCTTGCTGTCGCCGCTGGGGCTGATCGTTGGGAGTTCGGTATGCTTGCGGTTGGCCTATGGCCTGGACGTCCTGACCGGCCGGCAGGCGGCGGCGGTGTTTGCCGTATTGGCCGTGTTTTCGTTCGTTCTGCCGACGTGCTGGGCGTGTTTGAAGGACGACCTGCTGGAGCGTTGGCGGGGCATCGTCCTGGCTCACTGGGGGTGCGTGTTCGCCGGGGCGTTCCTGACCGTGTTGCCACCGACGTCGGGGGAACCGCTGATGGGCGGCCGGTTGCCCGGATCGTGGCCGCATCCGGCGTTGGTGGACGGGCGCCCTTTCAGGGGGATCCGGTGGGCCGCGGTGCCGTCGGCGTCCCCGTCGGGCGGAAAGGGCACTTCACGGGCGGGCGACGGGACGGCCGACGCCGCAGGATCGCTGGTGGTCGCATCGGATGTGTCGGCTGTGGGGCTGGTTGTCGGATTGGCGCTGCTCAACCTTGCCGTGGCCGGCGTGTTGCTTGGGGCGGCGCAACGAGGCCGCGAGGACCGGCCGGGAGGTGTTGGCCGTGCGGTGCTTCCGGCAGGCAAGGGGGTGACGGCGGCGCCGGAAGGCGGAGACCGGTGGAGGATCTTCGGTACGTCGGTTGCATGGCTGACGCTGGCGGGGATTCCACCGACGCTGGGGTGTTGGCCGCGACTGCTGCAGGGGGTGCAACTGTTGACGGCGGCTCACGAGTCGGATTTCGCCGACATCCCGGCGCCCGCTCCGCTGGCCTTGCTGGTGGCGCTGGCTGCCGGTTTCCATGCGTGTGTGCTATGTTGGCTGGCCGCACAATGGATCTGCGGCGTCGCGATGCGGCGGCCGGTGCGACGTCTCGACGTATCGCGGCCGGACTCCGCGGATCTGTTGATCGTGGTCGCAGGAGTGGTCGTGTTCCTGGGGGGAGTGGCGTTGATTCGGGGCGGGCCGTTGTTGCGCCTGTGGTAGCTCTGGAGAAGCACTGCCGAACGCGCGTCGCGATGTCGAGCGTACGGGATGGATCGTGTCTGCTTCGTCGAAGTGCATGAAGGGGACCGCTGTGGGATCGTCCTCAGCCGGGGGAACGTTGCGCCGCATTGGGGGGCTGAAGGACGTCGGGGAATTCCGCGCCTATCTGGAGGCCCTGGACGTGGACCTGCCGGTGGAGGAGGTCGTGCAGAGCGCGGCGGATCGTTCGCCGATGGCGTGGCCGATCGTCGTCGGCGGATTTCGGGTGGGGAACCGCTGGTGCATTCAGCCGATGGAAGGCTGGGACGGGACGCGCGAGGGGGCGCCGTCGGAGCACACGCTGCGGCGGTGGAGACATTTCGGCGAGTCCGGGGCGAAGTTGATCTGGGGCGGGGAAGCGGTGGCCGTTCGCCATGACGGTCGGGCGAATCCGAATCAGTTGTGTGTGCGTCATCCGCGGGGTGAGAACACCGACGCGCTGCGGCGGTTGCGACGGACGCTGGAAGCCGCTCATTGCGAGCGGTTCGGCCGCACTGCGTGCGACGATTTGCTGGTCGGACTGCAACTGACTCATTCGGGGCGGTTTGCGCGGCCGAACGAGAAATTTCGCCCTGAGCCGCGGATCGCGTACCACCACCCGCTTTTGGATCCGCGGGTCGGCATCCGGCCGGACGATGAGACGGTCGTGCTGAGCGACGGCGAAGTGCGGGAGCTGATCGACGATTTCGTGCGCGCGGCGCGGGCGGCCGCCGAGGCGGGGTTTCGGTTCGTCGATATCAAGCATTGTCACGGGTATCTCGGTCACGAATTCCTCTCGGCGTTCGATCGGCCCGGTCCCTACGGAGGGGACCTGGACGGCCGCTCGCGGTTCCTCAGAGAAATCATCGAGGGGATTCGCGCGGAGTGTCCGGACCTGCTGATCGGCGTCCGCCTGTCGGTGTTCGACATGCCTCCGTTTCGCCGCGATCCGCGCGCCGACGGACGCGGTGTGCCGGTGGAAGCCCGCCGGACCCGCCTGCCCACCTTCGGATATTGCGCACCGGATTCGCGGACGCCGGATCTGACCGAGCCGATTGCCCTGATTCGAAGACTTCGCGACGAGTACGGCGTGACGCTGTTCAACATCTCCGCGGGTTCGCCGTACTACAATCCGCACATCCAGCGTCCGGCCTTCTACCCGCCCTCGGACGGATACCGGCCCCCGGAGGACCCGTTGTTGGGCTGTGTGCGGCAGATCGATGCCGTGCGGCGGTTGAAGCGCGAGCTGCCCGGTGTGGTCCTGGTCGGTTCGGCGTATTCGTACTTCCAGGAGTTCCTGCCGCACGTGGCGCAGGGCATGGTCCGAACGGGAAACGTCGACTTCGTGGGGCTGGGCCGCATGGTGCTCAGCTACTGGGAGCTTCCGGCGGACGTTCTGGCAGGGCGTCCGCTGAAGAAGAACCGCCTGTGCCGGACATTTTCCGACTGCACGACGGCGCCGCGAAACGGGCTGATCTCGGGCTGCTACCCGCTGGATCCGTACTACAAGCGTCTGCCGGAGATGGTACAGCTACAGCAGATCAAACGCCGATTGCGGCAAGGCGACTGACCCGCGGCGTACCGATGACGCGTTCCGCCCGCGGACGCGCGTCGAGCGATGGGCGACGACCATCAGCCGCGGCGGCGTGCAGCAGCGCGGCCGAGTGGTCGATCGGGGTGCGTACCACCCGCGGTATTGCGAGGCGGTTTCAGTTGGCCGAAGCGGACTGTTCGACGTCGACGGGGCGGACGTTGATTCGCCGGCCGTTGCGGTCGAAGTAGACCGTGCCGTCGGTGAGCGCGAAAAGGGTGTAGTCGTTGCCCATGCCGACGTTGGCACCGGGATGCCATTTGGTGCCGCACTGGCGAACGAGGATGTTTCCTGCGCGGACGAACTGACCGCCGAACCGTTTCACGCCGCGGCGTTTGGCCTTGGAGTCGCGGCCGTTGCGGCTGGAACCCTGTCCTTTCTTGTGGGCCATATGTGCGTCTCCCCGTGTGCTTGCAGCGGAACGCGCTGCAGTGGATTCCGGATGCGAAATGCGGCAGGAAGTCTAGCGTCCGGGGGCCTCCGCGGCCAGTCTGCGGGCTGCCGCGACGTTCTTTTTCGGTCCTGGCCCGCTACAATCCGGGCCGTTTCGGGCCGACGGGCTGTTTCGCGGTGTTTCGGGCGTTTCGACGGTATCCAGGGCCGCAACGGGGCTGCCGGCGGCGTGCGCGGAGGGCGTGACATGCGTGATGGGAACGCCGAGCTGGGACGGTCGGGGGCACACTACCCGGTGCTGCGGATGCGACGGTTGCGCGGGCACGAGCGGCTACGGGCGCTGGTTCGCGAGACGCAACTGGGCGTGGATGATCTGGTGATGCCGTTGTTCGTACGCCCCGGGGAAGGTGAGCGGCGACCGATCGGCTCGATGCCGGGCCAGTATCAACTCTCGATCGACGAGGCGGTCCGGCAGTGCCGGCAGATCGAGGGCCTGGGCATTCCGGCGGTGATTCTGTTCGGCATTCCGCAGTCGAAGGATCCCCGCGGGAGCGAGGCGTATGACGATCAGGGGATCGTGCAGCGGGCCGTGCGGGCGATCAAGGCGGAGGTGCCGGGGTTGCTGGTGATCACGGACGTGTGCTTCTGCGAGTTCACCGACCATGGGCATTGCGGCGTGGTCAATTCGCGTTACGGTCGCGACGACGTGGACAACGACGCGACGTTGAAGCTGCTGGTCGCGGAAGCGGTCAGCCATGTGCGTGCCGGAGCCGACGTGGTTGCGCCCAGCGGCATGATGGACGGAATGATCGCGGCGTTGCGCTCGGGGCTGGACGGGGCGGGTTTCGAGCACATTCCGATTCTCAGCTATGCGGCGAAGTACGCTTCGGCGTTCTACGGTCCGTTTCGGGATGCAGCGGAAAGTGCGCCACGGTTCGGTGACCGACGGACGTATCAGATGGATCCGGCCAACGGGTGGGAGGCTTTGCGGGAAGTGCGGGCGGACGTTCTGGAAGGCGCCGACATGCTGATGGTCAAACCGGCGCTGGCATACCTGGACGTGGTGCACCGGGTCAAAAGCGCGTTCCCGGAGGTTCCTCTGGCAGCGTACAACGTCAGCGGCGAATACGCGATGATCAAGGCCGCGGCTCGGCAGGGATGGATCGATGAACGGACGGTGGTGCTGGAGTCGCTGACGAGCATCAAGCGGGCGGGGGCGGACTTCATTCTGACGTACTTTGCGATGGACGTGGCCCGGTGGCTCGGTGCGTGAACCGCGGCACTGCGACCGGATGTCCCGGCCGCAACATGGCCGCCGATTCGTCGTCGTGCGGGACGCACGCCCCGCGTGATGGGCCGGCGTGTTGCGGACGGGTGCGTTTGCGGATCGACAGGAGGCTGAAGGGTGGGAGCGACGCAGACACTTCGGGCCGGCATGGTCGGCATGGGCATGATTTTCGATGAGACGTACCGGCCGATGTTCGAATGGGTGCATCGGCACGGGCTGTACGATCGGGCTTTCGGTGACGTCGACGTGCCACTGGTGGCGGTGGCGACGCGGACGGGGCGTCGGGCGGAAGCGTACCGGCGACGGGCGGGGGACCGGATCGCCCGCTTTCAAAGCTTTCACGGGGAAGACGGCGTGCGGCGGATGATCGACTGCGGAGTGGATTTCGCGTGCGTCGCCACCCCGGACGACCGTCACTTCGGCCCGGCGCGAGAGTTGTTGGCCGCCGGTGTGCACGTGCTGATCGAAAAACCCTCGGTGCTGCGACTGCAGGAGCTGGACGAGCTGTTGCGTCTGGCACGCCGGAATGGTGTGCTGGCCAAGGTGGTGTATCACAAGCTGCTGGATCCGGACCACAAGAAGTTGCGGACGCTGGTGGCCGATGGCGTCCTGCAGCATGTCAACAACGGGTATTGTTCGCTGTTGGAACCGAAGCAGATTTCCGGATCGCAGTTCGCGGAGTGGATCCGCGGGCGGAATCCCGCGACCTATGTGGCGGTGCACTATATCAAACTGATCGACTTCACGTTCGGCGGGCGACTGACCACGATCAAGGCCACCGGCCAGCGGGGACTGGTGGGACCGGCGGACGGCACGACGTGGGACAGCACTCAGGTGCAGCTCGTCTATCGCTACGACGACGGACGGGAGGCTGCATTCGACATCCACACCTCGTGGGTGACACCGGACAATTTCCCGGGCTACGTCGAGCAAGAAGTTCAGTTTCGATTCGACAACGGCGTTTGGAACGGGCATTCCCGCAAGCGCGGCGTGGAGCTGACCGTGGAGGGCTTGACGCCGCTGAAGCTGAAGACGACGTTGAACAACCACTACAACGCCGAATTCCTGGAGCCGTGGGGCGAGCGGCGTCAGCGGGGATACGGCGTCGAAGTGCTGGAGCGCTTCGTGCGCGAAGTGGCCTATGTGGAGTTCGGTCGCGAGGGGACGCGGGAAGAGCGATTGGAGCGCATCCGCGGGTTGACCTACAACGACCTGTCTGCGGATCGGCAAACGGTGGCCGCCGTGCAGGGGATCGAGGCGATTCTGCAGACGCACGCGGCCGGACACCCGGATGCGGTCGTGCGGCTGGAGGAATCAGGCGAACTGGTCCTGCATGTGCCGGGAGCCGCCGAAGAAACGGTGTTGTACCGTCCGGCGCAACCTGACGCGGCGGACTGAGTGCTTCCGCTGTCCGCTGCCGTGTCGACGTCCGCTCCATATCGAAACGGGACGGCTGGGATGGAGACCGCTGCGCTGACTGCCGAACAATTGCGGGCGTCGCTTCCCAGGACCGCCTTCGCCTTTCGGGGATACAACGTCACGAACCTGGGGCGGACGCCGGAACTGCTGGCACATCCCTCGTACAGGCCGGTCGTGCGTCACGCCTTGCAGGAAGCATCGGAAGTCTGCAGCGAGGCGTTCGGCAAGCGCGTGGATCTGGTGGCTCGAGTCCGCCGCCGCCGGGAGACCACGCTGCAGACCTACGGCGAAGCGCTCGCCCTGGTGATGGGAGCCGAGTTGGCACAGTTGCGTTTGCTGCGTGAGTTCTTCGATATCGATTTCGGAGACAGCCCGCTGTGCTGTGGCTACAGCCTGGGTGAGATCACGGCGTTGGTGGCGGGCGAGGTGTTCGACCTGTCCGGGGCACTGACGGTCCTGCTGGCCATGTCGCGGGACGCGGCGGCTCTGGCGCGCGACGTGACACTGGGGGTGGTGTTTTCGCGCGGCCCGGGATTGGACATGGTCGAGTTGGAAAAGCTGTGCCAGCGGATCACGCAGCAGGGCCGGGGGACGATCGCAATCTCCAGCGTTCTGTCGCCGAACTCCTGTCTGGTGCTGGGCCAACGCAAGACGGTTGCGGCGTTGAAACAACAGTTGCACGACGTGCTCGGTCCGACGGCGCAGCTGCGCGAGAACCCCGACCGCTGGCCGCCGATCCACACGCCGATCGTCCGACAGCGGCAGATTCCCGACCGCGCGGCCGTGCTGCTGGAGCGCATCCACTGCTCGTTGCAGCCACCGAAGGTGCCCGTAGTCTCTCTGGTGACCGGCACGCGGGCCTACACCGAAACCAACGCCCGGGCGCTGGCGCGGGACTGGATCGACCACCGCCAGCAACTGTGGCCGGTGGTCTGCGAGCTGCTTCGCGGCCCGATCGACGTGGTGGTCCACGTGGGGCCGGAACCGAACATCATTCCGGCGACGTTCAAACGGTTGAGCATGAACGTGGCGTCCCAGTTGAATGAGAACAGCTGGTCGGCCTGGGGGTTGCGGACCGTCTCGCACATCACGCGGAATCGTCCCTGGCTGCGCGCGATGCTGTCGGACGAGACGTCCCTGTTGCGTGCGCCCTTCGTGCAGCACGTCGTGTTGGAAGACTGGCTGTTGGCCAACGCTCCGGAAGCGTAACCGTCGGGCGCTTTCGGTCACACACCGGATGCGGGGCCGCGTGTACCGTTCCCGTTTGCGGTGTCCGTCACCGTCCTTTCGGCACGGTGCTTCTGTGTGATCCGTGCCGCGTGCGGCGTGTCCGCACCGGCTGGGCTGGTCTCTGCGTCTGCATGGATCGGGGCATCCCCGCGACGAAAACGCGTCAGTCGGGGGGCTCGCCCAGGTCGTACTTTCGCAGGTCGTACAGGCGGAACGGGCCGATGGCGTGATCGGGCGCGACGGTCATCGGACCCAGGCGCCGAACCAGCAGGAATGCAATTCCGGTCCGGCGACGCAGCTCGGCCAATTCATCCGCCGAATAGCGGTTGTCGTCGTAGTGCTCCGAAGCCCACTGCTGGACGATGCGGAGGCGGCGGTTCCATTCGACCAGCGATCGGGCGTCCTGCGGGCAGTCCTTGTAATTGACGTATTCGGGACGTTCGGCGTACCACTTGAAGGTGCGGCTGTAGGTGCGCGGAGCCAGACACAGCGCTTGCGGCGGCGTGTGCTGTCGGATCCAACCGCAAATCGAGACCCAGGCGGGCTGCCAGGCGTCGGGCATCCGACCCTGGGACGGCGTGGCGGCCGCGAAGGCGATCGTCGCCAGCAAACCGGCGGCGGCCGCCACCGGCAGCGCCCGCCGCCACGCGTCCGCGGACAGCCGGCGACCGCAAATCCAGCGCGCCAGTTCGACAGCACCGGCGACCGGCAGCATCACGTCCAGCAGCCGCAGCGGATAGAGCTTCAGGAACGCCAGCCGCCACTTCCCTTCGCCGAAGTTCTCTGGCCGTCCCGGCAGTCCGCACAGGACGGCGACGGATGCGATCGCGATCCCGAAAACGACGACGCGTGCCAACAGCCGGGCGGAGATGGTTTCGAGACCGCGCGCTCGGTCCACCGCGTTCTGCCGCTGCGTAGGCGGATCGGTCTCGCAAAACGGGGCGGGGCCGGCGCTGCCATCCCTGTTCCGTGGGAACGCATCGCTTCCGCTCGGGGGCGTGTCACGCCGAATACTGCTGCGACGCAGCCACCACCAGCCGGCCAGCAAAACGCCATAGCGGATCCAGGCGGCCGGCGGGATGCTCTGCGGATCGAGGTGGTGTCGCAATCGGTAGTAGACCTGAATCACGTTCGCTTGCCAGGCTGCTACGGGGTCGCTGCGCAGCAGCATCCGCGCTGCGGGGATCAGCCCCGGCGCCGCGGCGAGGATCCATACTGCGGCGGCGACGGCCAGGCCGCGCAAACCGGGACAAGGGAGCGTCGCGTCCGAGCGGGTGCCGCGGCGGGGGAGCCATTCCCAGAGGACCGCGACCAGCGCGGCGATCGTCATCCAGCCGCCCGCCACCGGATGAAACGCGACGGCCAGGCCTCCCAGGGCGGCGGCGCCGTACCAACGTGCTTCGGCCAGTCGGGCGAATGCGGCGAAGGCCAACCCGTAGGCGGGAACTTTGCCTTCGACACCGCCGACCATCCATTCGCCCGCCAGGCCGCCGCACAGATACAGCGACAGATACGCCGCGGCGCTCAGCCACACGGCTGCGGCGGAAAGCGGCGACTGCAGCGGCGACCGTCGGCGGGCGGGAAGGCTCGCCGGTCGCCCGACGCATGCATCGGCAGCCCGGTGCTGCGTCGCGACGTCGGGCTGCAGACGGGCCGTCAGCACACGGACCATCGCTGTCCAGCCCCAGGCGAGGACGGTGCAGGCGAGGGCCCGTCCCAGAACGGCGGCCGTCTGAAGACCGAACAGTACCGTCAGCCAGCCGAACGTCGCGTAGAAAACGACGTGGGCATTGGCCGACTCGAGAAACAGGTCGCCGGCGCACCAGCGAGGATCCCAGAAGTGTCGTGCTTTGCCCAGGTAGTGGGGTTCGTTGATTCCCGGGATCGGGTCCGCACACAGTCCGAAGGCGAAAAAGACCACGGCGATCGCCGCGACGGTGGCCAGCACGCGGCGGGACGGCAGCGGCGGTGATGCAGGCACTCGGAACCCTTCGCTGGTGGCGCGACACCCGGCCGGTCATCCGGTCGAGCGGCCCGTCTGGCTCGGATACCAAAGCAACTCGGTCATTTCTTCGTCTTGCGACCGGCGGCTCGTCTGCCGGAGCTCTTCTTGGCCGCGGCTTTTGTCGCCGACTTCTTCTTCGTGGTCTTCTTGCGGGTGGTTTTGGCGGCGGCTGTTTTCTTCGCAGTCGTTTTCCCGGAGGCGGTTTTGGGGGTTGCCTTCTTGCCGGTGGTCTTCTTTGCCGCGCTCTTCTTGGCCGCGGTCTTCTTTGCGGCGGATTTCCTGGTGGCGGTCTTTTTGCTGGAAGCGGCGGTCGTTTGTTTGCCGGCTTTGCCAGAGGCCTTCTTTTTGCGTGCGGAACTCGTTTTCTTCGTGGAAGCTTGGCCGGCTCCGGAACCGGCACCCTGTTTGTTTCCGAAGATGCGGTCCCAGCCTGCCGCGTATTCCGGGGTCATCCCCGTTCGAACGATCGGTCCACTCATTCGTATGCCCTCCATCTGCGGTTAATCGTGGGTGCGGTTGGCGTTGCGACCTCGTGTGGTCACTCCCGGGCACGATAGCACTGCCGCCTTACGACGCGCTCCGGCGCCACGATGGGGACGCCGTCGATCGGCGTCGCACGTCGCGGGCGGAGTGTGCCACGGTGCGCGTGTTTGTCAAGCGGCGCTCAGGGCGTGCGCTGGTGCGGGACCGGCGCTTCCGCCGAACGTTCCAGGGCCAGCCGCAGAATCACCCACAGGGCCGTCACCGATTCTTTCCAGTCGATTTTGGATTGGCCGAACCGCCGGTCCCGAAAGACGATCGGCACTTCGACGAAGCGGGCGCCGACGTCTCGGCAGCGCTTGAGGATCTCTTCCTGGAAGGCATAGCCGCGGGCTCGGATCCGCGAAAGATCGATGCGTGCCAGCACGGCTGTGCGGTAGCAGCGGAAAGCGCCGCTGCAATCCCGAACGGGGAGCCTCAGCAGCGTGCGGGCGTACCAGTTGATCCCGCGGCTCATCAGGTGCCGCCACCATGGCCAGCCTTCGATTCGTCCGCCGGGCACGTAGCGGGAACCGATCACCACGTCGGCTCGTTCGCGGGCGGACGTCAAGGCGGGAATGAACTTCGGATCGTGGCTGAAGTCGGCGTCCATGTTCAGCAGCCAGCGATAATCGTTTTCGATCGCGAACCGCATCGCCGCGACGGTTGCCGTCCCCAGCCCCAGTTTGCCTTCCCGCCGGATCACGTGGATCACCGGATCGGCTTCGGCCTGTTGGCGAGCGAAATCGCCGGTTCCGTCCGGGGAGTTGTCGTCGACGATCAGAACGTGCGCGTCCGGCGCGACGGCGCGGATTTCCGGTAGCAGCCGTTGCAGGTTTTCGCGCTCGTTGTAGGTGCACAAGCTGATGAGCAAGTCGCGTGCCATACTGCGGGTGGCCTTGTGTGTGGAAGCGATGATCGCGGCGAGGGCGTCGATTGTTTCGTTCTGTGGGCCGGAGAGCAGGCGCCGAACGCTGTGACGGGCAGAGTGCGACGGTCAGCGTGTCGCTCGGCAACGCCAGCGATGACAAATTGGCAGCAGTCGCTGTGCGCGAAACGCCGGCCGACGCGGCGGCGGACGGCAGGTGTTCCGGAAAACGCCGGGAGCGATCGGCCGCGAGTCGATGTCGACCTGCCCGGACGGCCCGCAATACAATCCCGCGTCCCGCCATTGTTTTCGATCATCGTCGACCGGAATCCGGCTGGCGGTGAAGGCTAATCCGTCGACATCAGGGAGGGAACCCACGTGCTGCCGATCCCATCGCATTCAATCCGGGTGGACAGTACCACGGGTGGATCCGCGGACACATCGTCCGGCGCGGAAAACGATCGTCCCGTTCCGTGCCGGGAGTTCGGCGTTTCGGGACGGAGGGTCGCCGGAATGGCCGACGCGGCGGCGGTGCGTGCGTTGATTCGCGAGGCCCGTCGGAAACGAGGGGGCGTTCGCGGGGCGATGGTGTGCGTCGCAATCGGGGCGGCGTGCCTGTGGGCGGCCTTCTATCCGCTGGCGTGGGCGCCGCTGGCGTGGGTGGCGCTGGTTCCGCTGGTGCTTCTGGTGCGTATTCCCGCGTCGACGCGGCGGATGTACGCGGTGCTGTACGCGGGGGGGCTGGCGTTCTGGCTGGCGGCGCTGCAGTGGATGCGGCTGGGTGACGTGCGGATGTATCCGGCGTGGGTGCTGCTGGCCGCATACCTCGCGGTGTATTTCCCGTTGTTCGTGCTGGCAGCGCGCGGATTGCATCACGTGGTGCGACTGCCGGTGGTGCTCGCCGTCCCGCTGAGTTGGGTGGGATGGGAGTTCGTCCGCGCCCATGTGCTGACGGGGTTTGCGTGGTACCAACTGGGACATTCGCAGCATTCCTGGACGACGCTCATTCAGGTCAGTGATCTGGTGGGGGCGTACGGTGTCAGCTTCGTGGTGGCGCTGCTGGCCGCGGCGGCGGGGCAGTGTGTGCCGGCTTCGCTGTTGCACCGGTGCGGATTGTTGGGTGAACGGCCGAAGGAACCGACGGTGGCAGGGATGCCGGCTGCGGAGCTGTACGGGTTGGGGGCAGTCCGGCCGGCGGTGGGGTCAGCGGTCTTTGCGCTGGCGGTGCTGGGAGCCGTGTGCGCGTACGGAGTGGCCCGACGGGCCGGCGTGGTCTTCCAGCCGGGGCCCCGGGTGGCTCTCATTCAGGGCAATTTCCGCAGTTCGTTGAAGCACGACCCGGAGGAGTGGGGGCGAATCTATCGCACGCACGAGGCGCTGACGGGGTTGGCCGTGCGTTACCAGCCGGATCTGATCGTGTGGCCGGAGACGATGTTTCGTTGGCCGCTGCGGCAGGTGGAGACCGGGGTCAACGACACCGAACTGCTGGCGCTGGGGGGGCCCGGCGTGTCGGACTACCGCGAGGACTGGATCCGCGCTTGGCGCGACACGACCGTTCCCGGCACGCTCGCGGAACTGAGCCAGAAGGCCGGCGCCGAGCTGCTGATCGGGATTGAGCGCCACGTGGCGGGCGGGGATCGCATCCGCCGCTACAACTCCGCGGTGTTCGTCACGCCGCAAGGGGGCATCGTGGGGGCGTACGACAAGATCCACCGGGTGATTTTCGGTGAATACGTACCCCTGAAGGACGCTCTGCCGTTCTTGCAGGCACTCAGTCCGTTTCCACCGGACTGGGGGCTGGAGGCCGGCGCCGCACCGAAGGCGTTCGCTTCGAAAGCGGAAGAAGCCCGGTGGATCCCGATCATCTGCTTCGAAGACACGGTGCCGCACCTGGTCCGTCGCTACCTGTCCGATGTGGCCGAAGTGTCCGGCGACCGGCGATGTCTGGTGAACCTGACCAACGATGGCTGGTTTGCGGGATCGAGTGAGCAGGAGCAGCACCTGGTCACGGCGGCGTTCCGGTGTGTGGAGAATCGCGTGCCGATGATTCGGGCGGTCAACACCGGCATCTCGGCGATCATCGACGGGGACGGCGTGGTGCGTGAGCCCGAAGTCGTGCTCGATGGAGACGCGTGGATGCACGGCGGCCGTGACGACGCGTCGATCGGACTTCGTGATCCACGCACCGGCCGCTGGCGGAAGAATGCGAATCTGGTGCTCGTCGGATCGGTGCCCCTGGATGCACGCTCCAGCCCGTATCAGCGGTGGGGAGACTGGTTCGCGGAGGTCTGTTGTTTTGCCGCCGTATGCGGCGTGTTGTGTATGCTGCCGCCGCTGGAGCGTCTTTTGGGACGTCATGCGTGCCGTGTGCGGTGAGCGTCCGGCGTGCGCCCGCGGACACCAGGATTCCGCTGTTGGGCGGCTTGCGGTGCGGAAGCGCACTGGGCGAACGTCGCCGCTCGGTGGAGCGGTTCAACCGCCGGTGGTGAGTTCCAGCTCGAGTTCTTCCAGCAGTTCACGGACTTCGAGCGCGTGTGGTCCGACCCGCAGTTGGTGGCTTTCCTGCAGCCACCGGCGGACCTTCTTCTCGGCGGCGATGATGGTGCTGTGGTTGCGGCCGCCGAAGTACTGGCCGATTTCGCTGTAGGCCGCGGGCGTCAGCCGCCGCGCGAGATAGATGGCGAGCATGCGCGGCTGGCTGAGGCTGCGAAAGCGGCGTTGCGAGCGCAATTGTTCCGGCGAGACCGCGAACCGCGCGCACACGGCCTTGACGATGTCGTCCAGTTGCACGCAGCGGACCGATTCGGCTTCCAGACGCGCCAGCAGCGAACGTACGGCGTTCCGGCCGAGTCTGTGGTCGGGGTGCAACTGGGCCTGTGCTTGCAGGTAGTTCATTGCGCCCTGCAGCTCGCGGAGGTTCCGCGTGAAGCGGCCGGCGACGTAGTGGACGGCGTCGTCGGTCAGCGGCACGGGCATGGTCTGCCGCAGTTTCCTGACGAAACGGATCCGCGTCTGCTCGTCCGGGGGTTCCAGAGGACAGACGAGTCCGGCCTGAAAACGGGTGATCAATTCCTCCCGGAAGTCGGCCAACAGCTGGGGCTTGCAGGCGGCGGAGACGACGATCTGCCGACCGCGGTTGAGCAGATCGACGCAGGTGTGCAGGAATTCCTGCTGGGACTTGGCCTTCCCGGCCAGAAAGTCGATGTCGTCGACGATCAGGACGTCGACGGTGCGGAACCGTTTGCGAAACGCCGGAATGGCGTGGTCCTGCAGTGCGGAGATGTACTGATTCGCGAAGCTTTCCGCCGTCAGCAGAACGGCCCGCACGTTCGGACTGGCAGCCTGCAGTTCCGCGTACAGTGCCTCCAGCAAGTGCGTCTTGCCGACGCCGACGGGGCCGAACAGATAGATTGGGTTCAGCCGTCCACCCGGTTCGCGGATCACCGCTTCCAGAGCCACTCGGGCCAACTGGTTGCAGGAACCGAAGATCAGATCGTCGAACCGCGGCAGCGACCGTTTGGGTGCCGCACGCGGTTCGCGCACGGTCTTGTGGACCGGCCGAATGACCACAGCGGCCCCCGATGACTCAGGAAGGGGGGAACGGCGAGCGGCGAACGACTGCGGCACAACAGTCCGTTGTCCGGCCGAGGACGTCGAGGTGGGTGATGTCCCGGACGTCGGCCGAATCGCCGCAAACGTGGCGGGGGCACCGCGGGGACGCGGCGCCGAAGTGCCGTCCCCGCCGACCGGCGCCATGCACTCGCCGGGCGTTTTCGCCGCCGATTCGCCCTCACCGGCCGGTGTGCCGGCGAAGACCGACGGCCGCGCCGCTGTTCCCTCCTGCAGGCGGCACGTGGCGTCGGAGGTTGGTGTTTCGGAATCGGTGGCGGCTGCCGCCCGCGTCGCACGGAAGGCACGGTCCCCCGTTGGTTCGCTCGCGACGACCTCCACGGCCGTGGGGTGGCCGAGCACGGATGCGACGGCCAGTTCGATCTGGCGGCGGTAACGCCGGGACAGGTGTTCGGCGACGAAGGGGGAGCGGACGGTCAATCGCACGCCGTCCGCTTGGAGACTGACCCGCGCGAACGGCTGGAACCAGGTCTGAAAGACGTTTCGCTCGAGCCTCTGTTGCAGTTCTTCGCTGACCGCCGCGTGGAATGCCTCGTCCTGGCAGGGAGCTGGCTTCGTGCTTGCCGGTGTCATGGGCTGCCTCTTGCGACCCGGTGCGCATACCCTCACCGCGGCGACCGGATGCTGTCGCTTGGGGCATCCGGCGCGGATTCGGTGGGCGATGATGGGTACGGGCGATCCTTGGAGGGGATTCGATGATCCGCGAACGGCCGTTTCGGCGAGACGAGGGGCCGGGATGCGGCCGACGCGGGGTCACTCACTCACAGCGCCGCGATTTTGGTCCGCAGTGCCGACGCGTGTCAAACCTCTGCGACCGAAAAAGATGAAGAATCTGTTAGTCGTTGATTGACAATGAGTTGCGTATTTCGATCGGCTGCAGGGGTTGGGTGGCGCTTGTGGAAAACCTGTGGGAAAAGCCGCATCGGACGAGCGGTCTGTGTCGCCGCGTCCGGCCCGAGTTCGCTCACTGCCCGTTCGCCTTCGCCGCCGGTGGTGGTCCGAGGATTTCTTCGGTTTCCGGCGGGAATTGCGCGGGTGAAGCCGTGCCGGAGAGGTGCTTCCAACGCTGCATCAGGGCCGACAGGCGCTCTTGGAATACACGTCCGGATTCGCTGTGCAGCAGCAGTTCGAGCTCGTCGTTGAGCCGTCTCAGGCCTTCCGCGGGCCCTCGTGTGCGTTCGTCCGAAGGATGCGGCGTGTGGGGCGTACTCGCGCCGGTGGTCGACTCCTGCGCGCCGGCACGATTTACGCCCGGTTGCCCTTGGAGCTCGGCTGGCTGGCTCCGGCCGGCGCGGCGGGCAGTCAGCCATTCAGAAACGCGGGCCATCCACTTGGGCCACTGCTCAGCCAGACCTTGCGGAACCCACTTGCCGTCGATGCGAACGTAGACCGTTTCAATCGGCGGTCGGTTCGGCAATTCCAATTGCACGCGGGCGAGGCCGCCGTCCAGTGCGGTGGCGCGGATCGTGCAGTTTTCGACTCCCTGCAATCGTGGAGCGGCTTCGGGGACGGCGCGGAGGAACTGCAGCAGCGCAGTGGCCAAGGCGTCTCCTTCGTCGTGCAGGTACGCTGCCAGATTCAGTCGCGCAAGCCGTTCCGGGTCCCACAGGTCGGATTCCGCCAGCAGAGTCAGCAGACGCCCGAGGTGTTGATGCGCGGCCGGCGGCCACGACGCCACGGGGGTGTGCCGAACGGCCGGAGCAGTGAGTATGTCGTTTCGGCGTTCGTTCCACAGACGGGCGGCCAGGGTGAAGAAGCGGCGCAGTTGTCCGAGCACTCGCGGATCGAGGTCGCGGCCGGCGCGATGAATGAGGGTTTCCAGGTCGCGTTGCCAGGGTGAAGGCAGAAGACGGAACACGTCCGAAGGCCGGCCGTGCGTCCAACTGCGCAGCAGTTGCCGCGCCGCCAGCGCAGCGGGATGGGGCGGCCGTTCCGATCCGGCGGACGCCGCCGATTCACTCGTGCCGGTTTCGGCTACGCTCTTGTCGTGCCTGCCCGTATCAGCCGTGCCGCGTCCGCCGCCGTTCGCAGTGGGGACGTCATCCGCAAGTGGCGGTTTTTGCACATCGTGCGAGATTCCGCGAACGGAGGAGGCTTGTCGGACGGTCTGCGGCAGACCATTCGGCGCTGCTTCGGTCCCGTTTCCGGATCCGCCCGGCGGTGCATCATTGCGCGGGCAGCCGCAGGTCGCCGTGAGCAGGATCGCGACGCTCACCCATCCAGGTATCGATGTCGGGCGTGCCGTGGTTGCGGCGGTGCGC
>RFHO01000441.1 GCA_003696385.1 Planctomycetota bacterium
ACCATACCGGTTCCAGGCGTGTCAGCTGCAGCGTCAACTGGAAAGGCTGCCGGAAAAACCGGTAGGCCTGACCGATCGCTCCGTCGGCCAGACGCTCTCGCAGCGAGGCAAAGCTCTTCAGATCGCGAACACTTACGGGCAGAACGAAGCGTTCCTTTCGTTCGAGCCGACGGATGCGGACGTCTTCACTGACCTGGATGGCCACAGCGCCGGTCTGGCGCTGTGCGCCCGCGACCTCCAGCCCGTCCACGAGCAAAGTCACCGGCCCGTCCAGTGCCACGGGTTTCCAGAACGTCCACTTCAGCTCGACGGTGTCCGAGGCGGGGTGGTTCAGTTCGACCTGCACGCGTCGCGGCGAGGACGGATCGATGCGGAAACCGGCGACGGATTCCCCATGCACATCGAATTCGCGGAACTGGGAAGGCAGCGTGACCACCAACCGGTCGATCTCCCCCGCGGTGCTCGCCACCTGCTGAACCACTTCCACCGCCACGGCTTCCCGCGTCGCTTCCAGCACGAACAGCGAATGGACGATCAATCGCGGCGCGGCCACTTGCCGTTGCGGCGCGGGCTTCCAAGCCAGCTCGAAGCGGTCGCGAAACCCGAACAACTCGATCCGAGCCCCTCCGTCGTCCTGTCGCCGTACCTGACTGAACGTTCCGGCCGGACTGCGGACCGTGATCTGTTCACCGGGGACCCGCAACGTCATCCGACTGGTCGCCGCCGAAGGAACATGCAGCCGCAGCAGGTGCCACGGCGGCTGAGCGTGTACGGGAATGCTCACTCGCAAGGACAACCGATGGCGGCCCTTGGCTGTGACCCAGCATCGATGGCCCAGCGAGGCCGAATATTGAAACACCGCTTCTCCCGGCCCTTCGTGCCGTGCTCCCAGCAGCGTTCCTCCACCCAAACCGAGCGGCACCGATACCGCTCGGTTCGAAACATGCACGGTCACGTCATAGGACACGTCCAGCGTCGCACGGGCCGGATCTCCGGAAACGCTCCCGTCGATGACGACCTCGGAAAACGAGTATTCCAGCGGAACCTCATCCCTGTTGGGTGTTTTCTCGCGTTCCTGCAGCCACTGCAGGAACGCTTCCAACGTCGCCCCGGTCCGCACCGGGACAGGCTTGCCATCCTTGTCCAACAGGTACATCACGTCGCCAACCTTCGGCCGCAGTACGCCCTCGGCCGGCTCTGTCGCCCGATCGTCCTCGCCCTCTGCACCGGTTGAGTTCGTGGTCGCAGCTTCGGCCTGATTCGCCGCGGCCGTCGTGGTGCCGGCATCCGGCGGCCTCGTCGGAAACGGCTGCGCCGAGGCTTGAAGCGGGTGGGAGCACAGGAGCGCACTCAAAACCACCGCTGCTGCCACGACGCACCGGTGTTCCGGTAGAAGAACGTCCCTCCGGCCACCAGGTCGCGCTCCGCGTGCGCCAACACGATCGCGTTGTCGCCGCCACATTCTGCGCAGCGCAACTCCCGGGAAAGCCGGCAGGCCGTCACCGCACCTGCGGAAAGGTCGCCGTCGGGTCATCGAAACTGAGTTCATCAAAGTGTCCGCGAAAACGGAACGGGTGAAGCAAGTGGGCCGGCCTGGGCCCGCCGAAGGAAAGCCGTCGCAGCGGACCGTAGGCTCCGTTCGGCGGTCGCTGCCGAATTCCGGAAACGCGAATCCACGATCTCGCCAGGGCCATCACAGCGAACCGCCCGATCAACCGGCGAAAATGCGCGCCGAGCGGGCACGGTTCCTCGTGCGACCATCCTGTCGCGTACCGTGGAGAAGCCCGGGGCGGCGGAGACGACCGGCCAGAGACGTGCGGTCGGGGCTGTGGCCAGGTAACGGTATCATACCCCCGCCGATGTGTGCGATGAAGCAGCCGTCCGGACTGCTGGCGACCAACCACAGCGGCGGCACGGTCGGTGACGGCGTAAAACGATTCCCTTGTGATCGCTGCGCAACAGCGGTACCATCGAACGCGCCCCTCATGCTCCTGTCTGCCCTGGAATTCCCGCAGATTGAATCCGACCGGTGCTCGCGCCGCGAAAACGACGCGTCGCGAGCAGTGCTTCCAGTGAACGCACAGCGCGCGGGAACCGGTGTGGACAGTGGGCGAAGCCTGGTTCCGCCGGGCGAAAACACTCGGACGAAATTTCGCAGAATCGTCCCTCGTGGAGGGACCGGGATTTCGACCGCGGCGGGCGAGGATTCGATTGGGCAAAGCGGATGTTCAGGTTTTTGGAGTAACGGCACACGCCTTGCTGGCGGTCCGTCGCCGGAGGCGGCGGCCGGAGGTTCCGGTCGCGAGGCGGATGCGAATTCCCGCTTGTCCCGCGAATGACGTTGAGTCGGCATGGGCGTGCGAGACGCGCCCCACGAACGAGGATGGTGGTCGGCTCGGAGGGGAGCCGCGCGAGTTTTCGACGGACGAGATCGATGAGCGTGATCAGCGAAGCACGTGACATGCGAGAGGTTTACGAAGTGCCGACGTGCCGGGGACCGATCGACGCTCGCGTCCGGCCACCTGGCTCGAAGAGTCTGACGAATCGGGCTCTGGTCGTCAGTGCATTGGCCGACGGCGTCAGCCGGCTGACCAACGTCCTGGATTGCGACGACACGCGGGTCATGCTGGACAGTTTGCAGGCGCTGGGGATTCGCGTGGAGGAAAATTCGCGGGAATCCTCGGTTATTGTATACGGATGTGGGGGAAGGATTCCCGCCGAAGCCGCGGATCTCTGGCTGCAGAACTCCGGCACCAGCATCCGCTTCCTCACAGCGATGTGCGCACTGGGCAATGGAGATTTCCGCCTGGACGGCAATGCACGGATGAGGCAGCGGCCGATCGGTCCTTTGGTGGACGCGTTGAATCAGTTGGGCGTGAACGCGGAGTGTATCCTGCAGACGGGTTGCCCGCCGGTGCTCGTGCAGGGCGCGGGGCTTTCAGGGGGAACGGCGTCGATCAGCGGGCGGGTGTCCAGTCAGTTTCTCAGTGCATTGTTGATGGCGGCGCCCGGGGCCCGCGACGCGGTGACGTTGGAATGCAGGGACGGACTGGTCTCGCGCCCCTATGTGGACATGACGATCGGTGTGATGGCCCGCTTCGGGGTCAGCGTGGAAGTGCAGGAGGAGCGACGCTTCCTCGTGGAGCCGCAGACCTATCAGGCCGCCGAGTACGCCATCGAGCCGGATGCATCGGCAGCCAGCTATTTCTTCGCGGTGGCGGCGATCACACAGGGGCGTGTGACGGTGGAAGGGTTGTCGCTGCACTCGTTGCAGGGGGACATCCGGTTTGTCGAGGCGCTGGAGCAGATGGGGTGCCGGGTCGACTGGGAAGCCGACAGCACGACCGTGACCGGTGGGCCGTTGCGCGGCATCGAGATCGACATGAACGAAATCAGTGATACGGCACAGACCCTGGCCGTCGTGGCGGCGTTTGCTGAAGGGCCGACGCGGATCTACAACGTCGGGCACATGCGGCACAAGGAGACGGATCGCCTGGCCGCCATGGCCACCGAGTTTCGACGGGTCGGACTCCGTGTCGACGAAGAGCCGGACGCCATCACGATCCATCCGGGAACCATTCGGCCAGCGACCATCCAGACGTACGACGATCACCGAATGGCCATGAGCTTTGCGCTGCTGGGCCTCCGAGTACCGGGGATCCGCATCGGCGATCCACAATGCACGCGGAAGACGTATCCGGGGTTCTTCCGTGATCTGGAGCGGGTCATCGGGTGCTGACGCTCGCAGTGGCGCCCCCCGTGGTGAGCTTCCCGCTGCGACGAAACGCCGGTAACGGTTGAGTTCTGAACGTCGCCGGTTCGGCGCGGTATCGGCACCGCGCCGGACCCGCCGGCGGGCGTCGGCCGTCGTCTATCGACGGAGGCGCCGTTCCTGTGACGTCGGTGGACGGGTTCGCTATAGGCTCAACGGGCGGTACCCCGGTGTTCCGGCGGATCCGGATAACCGACGAACGCTTCGTAGCACCGTGGCCTCGCGGCGAAGAAAACGGATCATTGTGTCGGCCGCCCGGGCTGCTGCTTGAGCAACCTGACCATCGCCGCTCCCATTGCCAGACCGACATTCATGTAGGTCTTGGCGTTGCCGTTGTAGTGGCTGTTGGATGCGCCACCCATGCTGAGCGGGTGGGTGTAGACGGTGGCGACGGAGCCGGCCAGTTCCGGGTGCCTGGACGGATCGCTGATTGCGAACATTGCTTCCAGAATCAGCCTTTCATTGCCGCGGCAGTTGTCTTTGTCGGTCTGTCCCAATGTGGCGCAGACGAACTTCGCGTCCGGGGCGTCGAAATCCCTCCGCAGCGATGCGATGAGGTTCACCAGGTTCTTTTCGTACATCGCCGCGTGACCGGCGTCGTAGCGGTCTTTGTCGCCCTGCCACCAGAAGAAGCCGGCGACTTCGTATCCCCTCGCCCCCGGATAGTACTTCTCGATCTGCTGCAGAATCCGTTTGGCCCGCGCCACGTCGCCTTCGTACTGAAGGCCGGCCCGCCAGTTGATGGGCTTCGGTTCCGTGCCCTTTTCCCACTTCAGCGGGCTCTGTCCGTAACCCGCATAGACGAATGTCTTGCCGGTCTTGGGGTCCTTGAATTCGTAGGACGGTGAGCCCGGCGGCAACAGATCCCAACCGAGACTGCGGTTGCCGATCGCGCTCTTCAGCAGCAGCACGGGTTCGTCCAGCGCGTTTCCGAGCTGGTGGCCGATCCCCAGCTCGACCCCGATCCGACCGCCGGAGACCGTGAGCCATTCGTTGCGCCGCAGACGCGTCCGCGCATCCGCGCCTCCGCTACCCATCACGGCCACGAACCGAACGTCCTTGCGTACCGTCCAGTTGCCCTGGTCATCGACGAGAAACGGATACAGGCCCTCCTTTTTGACGGCGTATTCCAGCGTTCCCGGCTTGTCGCCGCTCACGCGGCCCATCTCGAGCATGTTGGATTGCCCCATCAGGATGAACACCTTGACGGGTTTGGACATGTCTGCCGGCCGGCCGTCCGGGTCCGGCAGGGCGTCATCGATCACCTTTTTCGCGGAAGAGGGTTGCTGCCCTTGCGCGTCGGTCGCGACGGCGCTCAGCCACGTCACCGCTACGGCGGCAAATACCATACGGCCCAGCCGGTTGATCGGGTTCATCGAAGGGCTCCTGTGAATTTCCTCGGAATTGGTGTGCAAGACCATTCTCGTTCACGACACACGACGGTGCGCCAAACCCAAACGGCCACGTCGGACGCTACTGTAGGCGACGCGTTTGTTGGAAAACAACTGTGGAACACCGCGGGGACACAAAGTCCGCGTCGGCGCGCCCTCGGGTGACGATCTCGGCGGGACAGCCGGTCCGGAAGCAACCGCGATTGGCGGGCTCGAGCCGGACTTGCGGCACCCGCGCCAGCGACCACCCGATTCCGAATCGATAGCTGAATGACTCCGGCAACCCGCACACGGATGATCCCGTCTCGGTCGCGTCGTCCCGATCGATCGCCCGGAGCTCTGCTCCGGCCCGGCGGGAAGGTGTCTTCCCCACATTCGCTAATTTCACCATCTTTACTCTGGTGCAGCCTCAAAGGATGTTTTATCGTAAGAACCGCTGCAGGCCGCACGGTCCGCGTGACCCCGAAAGTCGACACTTTCGTTACCCCTGCGGGCGCGGTGTCAAAGAGGGGCACGTGTGAACCGTCGGCTCCGTCGGACCACGTCTGTCGGTTGTGCGTGGCCTCTCTGTTTCGTG
>RFHO01000442.1 GCA_003696385.1 Planctomycetota bacterium
CCCTCCGTGTTTCACCGTTCTCCCTGTACATCGCGCGCTCCAATGGCCGCCGGAAATCGATCACAAGGGCGGCCTGCGGCTGTTCCGCTGCCCAAGGACGCCAGCGTACGTCCCGACCCGTGCGCCGGCGCAACCGCTCGCGGGATCGATCGCCGGCGGTACGAGCATCTGATCGTCCGTACGGTCGGCACGGCCACACCAAAACCTCCCACGGTGACGCGCTCGGCGCCCCTTACGCAGGTTACCACAACGCCGCGGATCGCCGCAGCATCAAACTCGCCCGGTCAGCACCGCGCCGGAACCCCCGCATCGCCTGGCCACGTCCCCAGAATCGCACCCGGCCGAATGCTTGCGGAACGAGAACACGTTTGGCAGATTGACGGCTTTCGGCAGGCGACGATAGCCGGCCGCCAATTCGGAAACGGCTGTCGGTGACGCACCGAAGCATGCGAAGGGCGACGGTCGCCGCTGCTGGACTGTTCGCAGCGGGAGGAGCGGACGTGGAAGCGTTTCATGGATCCCTGCTCGTCGGCGGCGAGAATCTGCCGCATCTGCGCGGGGAAATCGACGACCTGTTCCCGGGCGAAACGTGCGCGAGCTGTGAATGGCACGGCCGGCTGCACGTTCCCGAGCGCCAACGGGACGCGATCGGAGTCGGCCGCACGTATCTGCTCACGTTCGACGACGGCCGGATGGGTCGCGTCGTGATCGACGACGTCTATCCCGACCGCGAAGCCGGCCACTGGGTCGCCGAGTTCCACGGAGCGTCCGCCTTGACGCTCGATGCTGCGCACTCCGGCGACTGAAACCCACGGCACCGTCTTCCACAGGCGCCGGGGGCTCCCATCGCCGCTCCGCAGCCCCGCGAGGCGGTCATTCCTCGGCCATGCCGAAGTCGCGGTTGCTCCGCATGTTGCCCGGCAGTCCCTGCTGGCGGTAACGGAGGTTCCGCAGGTCCATCGTGTGCCCCCAGATCACCTGGTCGATTTCGACCTCCAGCACGGCTGCGATGCGCCGGCGATCCTCAGGACTGGGCAACCAACGGCCCTCCACGATTGCGACGATCCGTTGCAGCGGAATACCCGCCCGTTCCGCCAGCTCCTCCGGACCGTACGGCTTCGTTTCCAACCAGTCCGCCACCGTCTTTGGCACGCCGGCGCTCCTTTTGCACGCTTTGCACGCTGAACCACTGACACCGACCGCGTTGCTTCACGGATCGAGGGCACCGAACTCCCGGACGCACGCCGCCGCTCACTGCTGCTCACGGCTGCCGGCTCCGCCGACCGGAGGTGCGATGCCCTGCAGAACCTGCGGCTCGATGCGGACGCACAGGATGAACGGCTGCTCGCCGGCGATCCAGTGTCCGTAGGTGACGGCCACCACCGTCCCGTCCGGCAACACTTCCACTCCCGGATACGCCGTGTCGTACCCCTTTCGATTGTCCTTCAGCCGCATAAAGTACTGTCCTTCGCGTCCCTTGACGAGGTCTTCCCAGGTTCCCACCCAGGCCACCCAGTCGCCTTCGAACGGCCGCCGAGCCCGCTCGCTGAGCGGCGAATTGCAGCGAAAGCTGATGAACAGCCGACCGTCCTTCAGATAGCGTCCCACGTGCCGATCACCGGTGAGCGGCAGCGGCATTTCGCGCGGCTCGGACCACGTCCGCCCTTCGTCCGTGGAAAACATGATGTGGGAGCGTTTCCGCCGCGAGTTCTCCCGCAACAGAACCGCCAGCGTCCGGCCGTCCGGCGAGCGGATGCAGCCCGGTTCGCACAAATGCACCTGCGATGAATGGTACACCGGCTGCGGAAAAGACCACGTCAATCCCCCGTCCTGCGAGAGCGTCTTGTAAAGCGTGAACACGCCGGTCGGCCGGCCCATTTTGCGAAAGAAGCGGCCGTCGTCGTGGAACATCGCCAGGTAATGCCCGGGGCGTCCCCGAATGGCTTCGACAAAGCCCATCACCACGATCCCGCCCCAATCGCCCACGGGCTTCAATTCCGTCCACGTGCGGCCGTCGTCCTCGCTGACCGACAATCGAGCCGGATAAAGCCCCGACCACACGATCACCCGCCGCTTGCCGTCCGGCCCGAGGACGCGATGAATCGTGGGCGTCTCCTTCGACGTGGCCCAGCTTTTCGGCGTGGGCAACCGCTCACTCCAGCTCCGGCCGCCGTCCTCGCTGCGTTTGTAGACGATCGGACCACGACCGTGACCTTTGGGATACACGCACAGAATCGTCCGACCGTCCTCCAGCAGACAGGTCGAGGGGTGCCCGAGATACTGGCCGGGCTCGCGATCCACGACGATTTGCAGATCCGCCCGGCGGTCCAGGTCCACCAGCCGGATCTCGCCCGCTACCCCGCTGCGAACCCCCGCCACCAAAGCCAGGCCCCACACGGCGCCGAGCAGCCGCCGCCCGCCCGCAGCGGATACCCGGCCCCTGCACCAACCACGTCGAACCGATGCCCTTGTGCAGCGATCGCTCATTGTCCCTCCCCTTTCCGCGACCCGGTTCCCGGCCGCGTCGTCGCGGCAACCTTTGTCCGAATCGATTGGCCAACGGCGCCAACATGGCCGAATTGCGTCGCGTTGTCG
>RFHO01000066.1 GCA_003696385.1 Planctomycetota bacterium
ACGGCGGCCCAGCCGATGAACACCGCGGACGAATACAGATTCGTCACCGGCGGTCGTCCGGAAATGTACATCCGCGCGACGACCGCAAAAGTGTGCACGGCGAAGGCCAGCCACATCAGCCAGTAACCCGAACGTCGGAATGCCAACGGCCGCCAGCCCAGCCACGACAGCGCGGTCAGTACGAACACGATGATGTACAGCACGGCTGCGTGGTAAAACGGGGCAAACGCATTGAAGAACGCTTCGAAGTGGACCTTCTGCGGAGCGTATTCGGCCGGCGGCGTTTTCTTCAGAAGTTCGCGATACGTCTTCACCGCGGTGTCGAAACCGGCGACGTCGCCCTTGCGGTAGGCGACCAGAATGTCCGTGACCGCTCGTGTGAACGGGTCGGGATCCGCACCTTCCCGGACCTTTCTGGTGAACGCCCTGGACCAGGCGAGAGCATGGCACTTCCATGGCTCGTTCTCGTCGTCCGGATCAGGAACGGCCAGAGGTGGTTTGAACCGCCGCAGCAATTCGTCGATTTCCCGGTACTCCATCAGCCGCGCCAGCAATGCCCTGTACCGCTCCGGATCACGGCGGAATTCCTCTTCGGTGGGCAACGAGGGGATGGGTTCGGCACGAAACGCGTGCTGCAGCAACGTGTAGCGGCGGATCCGTGCGTCCAGATCGACCAGTTTTCGCTGATACAGGCTCATTTCCTCCGGGCGCCGCTCCCGCGCCTTGCGAACCTGTTCGTTGAAGTCTTCGGCCTTGTCACGAAACTCCGCAATGGCGTAGCGCATGCCCGAGCGGGGTTCCAATCCCAACAGCCGCAGGACCTCGTGGTTGTCGATGCGAAACACCCGGTACCGCTCGGAAATCGGCAGCCCGGAACCGTCGTCGGACTCACGCTGCGTGATCACGTCCAGCAGCCAGCGAATCGCCGGCTGACGCTTGCCTTCCAGATCCACGAAGGTCTCGCGGCCGGAAATCGCCCGCAAGTTGTTCCGGGCCAAAGTATCGAACGGTTTGACCCGCCCTTCATAGACCACCGGCAGCTCGCCGAATCGATAGATCGGCATTTGCCCGTCCGGCGCCGACGGGATGCGGGCCTTGGATCCGACCCACACGGCAAACACGACGGTCACCAATGCGGGAACCCATAGCCGCTCCCACGCGTCCCGTCGTCGAGGCGGTCCGAGAGGAATTCCTGCGCGTTGCGTCGCGCCGGCCTGCTGATTGACGGAATGGGCGTCTTCCTTGGTAGCACGTCCGTCCTCATCGGCCGCAAGACCTCCCGGGAACGCGCGACCGGCGCCGCCGGGAGTCTCTCTCTGATAACGGTCCAGGTACCGGACCAACGTTTGACCGAAGTGGGCCAGCATCCCGATCGCCACGATCATGCACGCCACGTACGGGATCATCCAGCCCGAGTTGGTGACGACCTGCAGTGTGGTGATTTCCTGGCCGGTCTGCGGGTCGCGGAAATAGCCACTCTGGTAGAACGTTTCGCCGGCGTAACGCAGCGGGTTGTTCATCCAGATGCGGACCTTGAAGTCGTCGCCGGTCTGCGGATTGACGACGTGCACGTACGAGGAATAGTCGCGGGGTGTGTCTGTGCCGATGTAGTCCCGCTTCTGCACGTCCAACAGGCGGAAGACATACGGCTTGTACAAACGCCGGAACCGCAGCGCCAGTTCGTAGGTCTGTTCTCCGATCTGTACCGGCTGCGGATTCAGCCACAGGCTCACCAGGTACGTGCCCAGCGACCGGCCGGTCGCGCGGTCGACGAGTTCGACGTATGCCGAAGGCATGTCGACCGTCCCGTCGGTGTCCGTTCCCGTGCTGCGTGGGACTTCTTCGGCGACGTATCTCAACCCGGCGCCCGCCGTTGCGGGATTGTGCCAATCCTCTCCGGCGTGTGCGGCGTGTTCGGAAACCGGTTCCAGACGGGAATTGGCCATGAACCGGACGACACGCAGCTTCACCGGCAATCCGGGGTCGTCGATTTCGTCCGCGCCTGCCTTCAGCGCCCGACCGTCCACCACGATATGCTCTTCCTGCTCGGGCGCGTCCGGAAGCGTGGGCAGGACCAGAGCCAGCTCCACGGCCCGGCTGTCTTCGGTGAAGTTGGTCACCTCACCCTCGGCCAGCCGCATCTGGCTTTCGACGGCCTGCATGGCCACCCACAGCTCCCCGAACATCATCAGGCCGACGCCGCCATGCAGCAGGACGATCCCCGCCCGCTTGTGAAACAGCAGTCGGCACCCCAGCAGCAGAACGGCCGCCGCCGTTCCTCCCTTGATCAGTTGCCACAGGATCCGCATTCCCGAATCGTCCAACCGCCGGGCCGTGCCTCCGGAAAGCAGCCACGCCGCCAATCCCACCAGAATCACGGCCGCGAGGAACAGCGACCGTCGTTCCAGGCGGCGATTCGGCGCCAGTCGCAGTGCGATCACGCCGCACGTTATGCCCAAGGCCCCGACACCCAGCACCATGGCCGTCCACAGCCGCTGGTACGTGCCGAACAGAAAGATCCGCGGATTGATACCCTGATTGTTGCCCGACGCGATCACCAGCCACGTGACGATCACGCCCAGCAGCAAGACCGCCAGTCCCAGAGCCAGACGCTCACGCTTTGCCTGAATCTTGAAGCGGATCGCATGTGCGGCGACTAGGTTGATCGCCAGCAGCGTCCCCAGCAGAAAGCCGCCCGGATAGGGAAATGCACCGGGAACCTGTGGTCGGGACGGGAAAAAGCCGGGCGGGAAGAACACCTGAAGCGGTACGACACAGATCCACGCTCGAAAGTACCGTGCCACGACCTCCCAGATGTCCAGCTCAACCTGCGCCAAAGTCCCGATGAAGACGAGGCCGATCGAAAGTACGAACAATGTGACGGTCAGTTTCAGCGACGCGGCATATTCCAGCGCGGTCCGCCACAGAGGCCGCTCGACTCCGGACCGAACCACGCTCTCGGGCACCGCCTCGACACGCGCCCGTTCCTGAACCACATCGGTTGCCATATTCATTCTCCTGGCGCGGATCGTCCGGCCGAGTGTCCACGCCGTGTGTGTCGATTCCGACGCCGCATCACCGTTCCGTGCTCGTCCCCGTGACTCGCGTCCGGGTCTGTCGGCCCACCGCCCGACCGGCGCGCCTCTCGGGTATTCGACTTCGCGGAGCGGTCGCGCCGCGTGCCCATCACGATCCACCGGCGGACCGCTGGGGGAATTGTAAAGAGTCGACGAACGCGTCAAACGCCTTGCGTTCCCGTTCGACGGCGGCTTTCGCTCCAATGGCCTTGATGAACCACGTTTCGTCGCCGCGAGGAACGATGGCTGCCAGGATCGATTTCTGCGGACCGATCAGCTCGACGATCTGGGCCGCGGCCCCGCCCACCTGCCTCGTCCGCACCGCGTCCCGGATGGTCGCTTCGTCTGCCGGAGGCAAATCGATCTGACGGCGCCAGCGGTTGACGTTGGCCACCAGCCCGCCGGCGGTGCCTGCCAGCCGCGAGATCGTGATCGAAACCGCGCCCTCTTCGCCATCGGCCACGAAGGCCGCGATCGCGAACGGTCCGGTCGGCTTCGGCTGCCAATGCGCGGGCTTGCGGAAGGTGATCGGCGGTTCGGACGCCGTGGGCTGCGTCGGCCGGGAGGCGGCACCGTCGATCGGGGGATGCCCTTCCGGCAGCGTCATCGGCCCCGAGGCACCGTCCGCGGGGCGAACGCCCACGATGTTTACGAGATAGACCGGGCTGCCGTCGTCCAGTTCCATCCGACTCAGCTCGGAGAGCGGGTCGTCGGACGGCTGGAACTGTTGCGGAGTCAACGGTTCCAGTCCCAACTGCTTGCGCCATCGATTGACGTTCAGCAATATCGCCTGTTCGATCGGCCCGGCCGGCATTGGCAGGCGGATCACGCTGCATTCCAGCGAGCGGTCTTTCTGCCCCGGAACACGCAACGTGCGAAAGCGGATCCCGCCTCCGCCTTCGTCTTTCCATCCTTCCGGCAAGGTCCACTTCGGCTCGCCGCCTTCGAAATGCAACGAGCGAATCAGGGAGAGGAACGCCGACTGCTGGGCCTCGACGGCCTCTCTGGGGCCGGACAGCTTGAAAAACCACAGCTGCTGGCCGCGGGGAACGATCGCGCCCAGCGTACGCTGCGGGGCGGCCCGCTCGGCCGCGGCTTCCCTGGCCAGCGGCAGCGCGTCCTTGCGCAGCACACGGTAGCGGCGCACCAACGGTTCCTGTTCACAGCCGACGGCCACGGCCAGCAACAACCACAATGCAGCCAGCCGCCATGGAATTCGTGGTCGTCCGGGAAGGACCGGAGTCCGCGCGGCGGCTTCGGCGCGAATCGGATTGAGCGGCAGGGCTGACAAGGGGTTCATCCGCTTGCTCGTCGGCTGATGGATGGATGTCGTGGTTGGAGCGAGGATTCGTCGTTCGGTGGCCCCGAGATTCGCTCAGCCGGTGATCGGACACGCGATGCGGACGGCGGCGGCCGGGGAACGCGGTGGGCGAATCAACCGGGGGCGGGCAGGGAGGCAGTCGCGCGGTGGGAAGCGGACAGCGGTCGTGTCCCGGTTCCGCCACCGACGGTCGGGCGGGTTCCCGGCGCAGCGACGACGGTCCGCCGAATTGCCATTGTGCCGCAACGATCCGGCGAACACAACGCTTGCGGAGCGTTCGGCGCGATTGTCACGGCATCGTACAATCGTGGCCCGGTCCGCGGACCGGCGCCGCTGTGGGGTGCCGCGCCGCGTGGAACGCCGACACCGTGGCGGTCGCCGAAGGTGTTCCGGGTGGCATGCGGGGAGCGTGTGAGCGGGCGGTTCCCGTTTTGGCTACAGTGAGGGAGAGCGGGTCATGAGCGTCGACATTCGTTTCGATCTGTCGGGCAAGAATGCGGTGGTCACCGGAGCGGCACGCGGGATCGGTCGGGCGATCGCCGAAGCCTTCCGGCATTTCGGGGCCACCGTCGCCGTCATCGATCGCGTCGAGCACTGCAGTACGTCGTGCGATCGGTACTACCAGCAGGACCTGGCCGAAACCGCCGCGCTGCCGGAGCTGGGAGCGCGGATCTGGGACGACATGGGCCACGTCGACATTCTCGTGAACAACGCCGGGATCGACTATTCGGAATGGTTCAACGAAATCACCCTGGAGCACTGGCGCCGGGTGATGGCCGTGAACCTCGACGCGGCCTTTTTCCTCACTCAGCCGATCGCCGAACGGATGATCGACGCACACATCGCCGGCCGGATCATCAATGTTTCCTCGACCAACGGCATCGTGGCCGAGGCGGCGCAGGCGCACTACAACGCATCCAAGGGCGGTCTGGAACTGCTCACGCAGTCGCTGGCGATCGAGCTGGGGCCGTTCGGCATCACGGTGAACGCCCTGGCCCCGGGGCTGATCGAGACCGAGATCTACAAGGACCTGAACGTCCCGCAGGAACTGATCGAGTACAGCAAGGAGCACATTCCGCTGCAGGGGCGGTGGGGACGCGTCGAGGACGTCGCCGCTGCCGCCGTGTTCCTCGCCTCCGACGCGGGCCACTACATCACCGGCCAGCACATCGTGATCGACGGCGGACTCACCTGCGATCAGTTCCCACGGTTCAAGTTCCTGCCCCCGTACCGCAGCCGTCTGAAGAACAAGCCGGCTGACGATTGACCCGCGCCGTCGGGCGGAGTAACGCCTGTCGGCGAGCGGTCGAGGGCCGCGTCACTTGAACTCCAGGTCTTCCGGTTCGGGAAGGTCTTCGATTCGACGAAGCCCGAACAGTTCCAGGAACCGGTCCGTCGTGTGGTACGAGACCTGCCTGGTGGCCTCGTCCCGCCGGAGCGCCACCAGTCCGAGGCGGACGAGTTGTCGCAGCGGGCCGGACGTTTTCTGACCGCACAACTCATTCAGTTCGCGGCGGCCGATCGGTTGCCGATATGCCACCGCAGCCAGCACGGCCAGCGTTTCGGGGGACAACTTCACTTCGCGCGGCGTCAGGCCGTACGTCCGCTCGCGATACTTCTCGAATTCGCTGCGAAGGACCATCCGGTAGCCGCCTTCCTCCAGCCGGATGGTGTAGGGCCGGCGTTGTCGCCAGTACCTCTCACGCAACTGCTCGATCAACGCCTCGACGGCTTCGACCTGCCCGTCGTCCCCGAGCAACGCCGCCAGTCGGCGGGCCGTGAAACTGCGACCCCCGACGAACAACACCGCCTCGATCACGTGCAGCGGATCGGCCCGCGGCGCCCGCCGCGGAGCTTCTCCGAGGTCGATCACGGCTCCCGGTGTGTCTTCGCGGCCGACCGCAGCCGGGTGCGTGGAAGCCGCCGCCGTGCGAGCCGCATCCGTGGCGTTTGTTGCGGGGTCGCTCGCATCTCCGTGGCGCGCCGCCGTCGGGAGGGCGGCTGGTCCCAGAGCTGGTTCGGACGAAGTGGGGCCGGGCGAATGTCCGATGTCGTTCGAGTTCACCGGTGTGTCGTCGGCTTCCGCGGCGCCGGCGCTGCGGAGAGCCGAGACCAGTTCTTCCTCCAGGAATTCGGTCGCCGCAAGCGCTTGTCGATAGGCCGCCTCCAGATCGTTCAGATCCCAGCCGGAAGCCTCCGTCGCGGAGTCGGACCCGGGATGGGGCACCGCCGTGCCGGCGGTGCCCTCCGGCGGATCGCGCCGTTCCCGGTGCACGGAGCCGTCGGATGAGGCGTGCGAAGCGTGTGGCGAGTGATCGTCCATGACTTCATTCCTCGGCCGTTTTCCGCCGGTCTGTCCGGTCGTTGCCGCTCGTTGCCGCTCGTGTGGATCTTCTGCGTCCGGCCGGCGCGAACGGGGGCACAACCGGACAGGCGGGCCGGAGGGGACGCTACGACCGCTGCGTGCCGGTTTTCCGAACGATAGCCCAACGAGCCCGTTTCGCCCTAGCCCGGTTTCCGACGATGTGGATCGGCGAGGGGCCGACGGCGGCGACTCGCTCCTGGCCCGCATCGGAATCATCGGTTCACGCGGGCCGAGCGGTCGTTCGGCAGCGGTGGCTGCGGTGAGCCACATTTCGCGCCGTCCCGGCCGACCGGAAGTATGGCGGATCGCGCCGCAAAGGCGGCAGAATCGCGGGGCGTGGCGCTCAGGCCTTCCGGCGCGCGATTTCCCACAAACGTTCGAAGTGTGTACGCAGACGGTCGGGCAGCCGCTGCCGGTCGACGGCCTGCAGCAGCTTGCGGGCTGCGGCCGGTTTGCGGACGACGCGGAGCATCACGTCGGCCAGTGCGATGCGGGTCGGATCGCTGCGTTCCGGAAACCGCGCGATCAACTCCTTCATCAGTGGAACGGCCCGCTCGAGATTCCGCTGGCGATAGAACCCGTCCGCCAGTTGCGTCAATTCGGCGGCATTGAGGCGGAAATCCGGGTTTCGCCGTTGGAGACGACGGTACAACTCCCACGCTTCGTCCCACCGTTCGTCCCGCAATGCCGCTCGCAGCTTCAGCCGCAGAGGCACGGGAGGATCTCCCGGCGGCGAAGCGTCGGCATCCGGCTCCGGCCCGCTGCGGCCGACGCGGTCTCCTCCGTCAGCCGGTGCGTCGCCGAGGGGTGTCCGAGCACCGCTGTCCGCACCGGCTTTCTGGACATTGCTCGCACCGGCGTCGTCCTCGCCGGCGGCGTCGGCGTTGCCACCGTCAGCGGGTGTCCGGCCGGACGTGTCCGCGGCCACGTGCCACGCCGCGGTTCGTACGGGCGGGGGCGGTTCGTCGTGCCGCCGCGGTGGTCGCAACGGACCGGCAGATCGCCGCCGTTCGGTGCCGCTTCGGGCTTGCGAACGCCCGAACAGCAGCGACAGCGCGTCCCAGCCCTCGCAGTCCACGTCGCCTCGACGTACCATCTCGATCCCGACCAGCGTGCCCAGTCCGGCTCCGACCAGGTGGGCCACCGCGCCGAATGCTTCCGGGCCTTTCCACCAGGTCAGGACGAGATTCCACCCCACGAACAACGCCGCCAGTTTCCACACCGCCAGCGACACCGTTCTGAAGAACGGTCCGATTACCAGCAGGCCGTCCACTTCGTTCACCGGAGCCCACACGCAGGCCACGGCCAACAGCCCGAAAACGTACAGAGATGCTCCGCCGCCCACGGCGTTCGAAATCCTCAGAACCACCGCCAGGATCTGCAGGACGGCGGCTCCACCGATCGCCAGCACGCTCCACAACAGCAGAAAGCGGCGCCAGCCCAGCTTGCCTTCCACGATCAGTCCGAACGTCCACAGGAACAGCATGTTTCCGATCAGGTGCAGCAGGCCATAATGCGCGAAATGGCACGTGACCCATTGCATGGGATGCAGGCCGTGGCCGGATTCCAGTTGCCAGGCGGCCCAGTCGGTCTGCGGTGCGCCGACCGGCCAGAAGAAGACGCCCACACTCGCCACGATCAGACCGATCGTCGCGGCGGGGAAGTGGTAAACGGGCGCGTCCGTGCCGTAGGGGATCAGCATCGCCTGTGCGGTTGTGCGAGAATCCGATGGGATGGCCGCTGCGATACGGCCCTCGGCGCGACACAGTGTCGCGGCCGGAATCGGCGGACGATCATGCGCTCCATTTCCCGCTCGGGGGAAACAGCGGCACCGCACCGTATCGTTCCGGTTGCGTCGCGGCGGGCCGGATCCGGTGACGGGAAGGGGCACGGTACGTGGTCATCCGACGGCCACGGCTGCAGACGAGTCGAAGGTGCTTGCGGTGACACCGAGGCAGATTCTACGGTCCGTTTTCGGGCACGATCAATTCCGCGGTTCACAGGAACGGATCGTCGAACACCTGTTGCGCGGCGGTCACGCGCTGGTCGTGATGCCCACTGGTATGGGCAAGTCGCTGTGCTACCAGATTCCGGCGCTGGTTCTGGCGGAGCGTGCCCGGTCGCGCGCCACTGCCGAACCGCCGATCACGATCGTTCTGTCGCCGCTGATCGCCCTGATGAAGGACCAGGTGGATGCCCTGCGATCGCGCGGGGTCGCCGCAACGTTCGTCAATTCGTCACTTTCACGCGGCGAACGGGAAAACCGATACGCCGAATTGGCCGCGGGGCGGTACGACCTGCTGTACGTGGCGCCGGAACGGTTCCGCAAGCCGGACTTCCTGGCGGTGCTCCGGCAGCGTCGGGTTGTGTTGCTGGCCGTTGACGAAGCCCATTGCGTCAGCGAGTGGGGACACGACTTCCGTCCCGACTACTCGCGGATCGCCGAGTTCCGCGAGCGGATCGGACGACCGCCCACCGTCGCGCTGACCGCCACCGCCACGCCGGACGTGCGACGGGACATCATCGAACAGTTGGGACTGTCCGCGGATCGGGTGGAGGAGTTCCACGAGGGTATCGATCGCCCGAATCTGCGGCTGGAAGTCGTCGAAGTCTTCCACCAGGACGACAAGCTGCGTCACATTCTGGATGTGTGCGAGGCCGACGGCGGCCCCGGAATCGTCTACTTCACGCTGATCAAGACGCTCGAAGAGTTCAGCGAGCGGCTCCGGCAGCAAGGCATCGAACACCTGGTCTACCACGGCGAACTGGAGCGCGCGCGACGACGGCAGATCCAGCAGCGGTTCATGGAATCCGCCGACGCGCTGGTGCTGGCCACCAACGCTTTCGGCATGGGGATCGACAAGGAAGACATTCGCTTCGTCGTGCACGCCGAGCTGCCCGGATCGATGGAGGCGTACTATCAGGAAATCGGTCGCGCCGGCCGGGACGGAAAACCCGCTCGATGTCTGTTGCTGTACGATCAGAACGACCTGACCACGCAGATGGAGTTCATCCGGTGGCGCAACCCCGATCCGGAATACTATCGCCGCGTGTTCGATTACCTGCTTCACGAGGCGGACGCCGTGAACGCCTGCGGGCCGGAATGGTTGCGCCAAAGGCTGCACGGACGGCAGGGCGCGGACCATCGTCTGGAAACGGCGCTGGCGATGCTCGAACGCTTCGGTGCAATCGAGTGGTCCCGTGAGCCGTTCGCGATTCGCGTCACGGGGCCGTTGCCGGAAGCACTGGTCGATGCCGAGCGTTCGGAGGAAAAGCGGCAGCGCGATCTGGCGAAGCTGGCGGCCCTCGTCGAGTACGTGCGGTGGCCGGGCGATCGGAAGGAATTCATCCACCGCTACTTCGGTCTGCACGATGGCCGCAAGTCCGGTCCACCCGACATGGTCGGCGGAGCGGAGCGTGGTCGCTGACTGGCGGCCGGCGGAGCGTTTTGCTAAATCTGCCCCGCTTGCAACGACAGACGGGCGGCGCACCGCGAAGGCCGCCGGAAGGAGCGGATCCTGATCGCCGGCGGTCGAAGGAGTGTCCCTGCGCACCGACTCAGCGGAGAATCCTGCCATGGAACAACTGCTGCACGCGATCCTGCAACTGGTCTTGGGCCTGTGGCAACTGGTCATCGCGCTGCTGGCTCTGGTTTTGCCGTGGACGCCGTTGATCGCCTGGATCGCGTTCTGGACGTTCGCCGTGGACTGGACGCGGCTGCGTGACATTCTGCTGCGCGGGGGCTGGGTCGTCGTGGCTCTGATCGCTCTGATGGCCGTTCTCGTCTGGGGCACGCTTTCGCCGCCGCCGCAGGGCACGCACTCGCTGCTCGGGCTGACCGTCGGCAACTATGCCGGCAAGTTCGTCTACGTGGCCGGGCTGGTGTGCCTGATGTTCATCTGCGGCTCGGTACAACTGTCCGGCTGCTGCGCCCGTTGCTGTCCGCAGCCGGCGACGGAGCCCGAGACGGTCGATCACCACGGATGATTGCGGCAGTTCCATACGCGGTGCCGTCGGTGGTCGGACGAAACCGCAGTGGAAGCGTACGATGCGTGATCGGCGCGGGTTGTATGGCCAGCCGGCGGACGCGTCGGTACGGGCCGTCCTTTCCGCACGAAAGGTGCTTCGATGGTTTTCCCTGATGCGCCGTCCGTGGAGCGGATGCAGACCGCACTGTGGGAACTTGCCGCCGACGGCTGGCTGCTGTTCGACTTTCGCGGATCGAACGTGCTGGCACGGCGTATCCTGGCCTTGCCGGAGCACCTGATCACTTCGCGGCGCTGGGCGTATTTCGTTCCCCGCCAGGGAACGCCGCGGAAGCTGGTGCATCGCATCGAGCCGGACGTGCTGGACGGCCTTCCCGGCGAAAAGACGATCTACTTGCGGTGGCAGGAATTCGAGGATGGCCTGCGACGCCTGGTGGGTTCGGCGGGCGTGGTCGCCATGGAGTATTCGCCTCGGAACGCGATTCCGTACGTTTCGCGTGTGGACGCCGGAACCGTGGAGCTGGTCCGCAGTTTCGGCACAGAAGTCGTCAGCTCCGGCGACCTGGTGCAGCTCTTCGAAGCGTGCTGGGACGACGACCAATGGGAAATGCACCTGCAGGCGGAACGGCACACGACCGCGGCGTTCGACCGTGCGTGGCGGTTCATCGCCAACTCCATCCGTGACCATGCTCAGACCGACGAACGTGCCGTCCAGGAAGAGATCCTGCGGCATTTCGACGAGCATGGCCTGACGACCCATCACCCGCCGATCGTCGCCGTGGGGGAAAACAGCGGCAATCCCCACTACGAAACCGGCAGCGGTCGCCGGACGACGATCCGCGAGGGCGACCTGGTGCTGGTGGATCTTTGGGCGAAGGTCGACGCACCGCGAGCCGTCTACAGTGATCTGACGCGGATGGGATTCGTCGGCCGCAGCGTGCCCGCGGAGTACGCCGAGGTGTTCGCGATCGTCACCGAAGCCCGAGACGCGGCAATCGCCTGCGTGCGTGAGGCGTTCGCCGGCGGCCGGCCGCTTCGCGGCTTCGAAGTCGACCGCGCCGCGCGAGCGGTGATCGAGCGGCACGGTTACGGTGAATTCTTCGTTCACCGGACGGGCCACAGCATCGGCCAGGATGTGCACGGTAATGGTGCGAACATGGACGACCTGGAAACGCACGACGAACGCCGCGTCCTGCCACGCACGTGTTTTTCGATCGAACCGGGCATCTACACCGAACGCTTCGGAATGCGCAGCGAAGTGAACGTCTTTGTGGACGGTGGCGGAACGGTACATGTCACCGGCGGGCCGCCGCAGACGGCAATCCATCCGGTTCTTTCGGGCGCGTCCTGATGGCATCCGGCTCCGTCGTGTTTCGCCCTGTGCTCCGCATGGACGCGGCGGCGTGATCGTCGGAGCCCTCGATGCACGAACTTCACTGCGGCCAACCGGCACGCTCAAGCCGCGGGCAGTACAATCGACGGCTCCGCATCACGACCGTCCCGCGGGGGGCGACCTGTCGATCGTGCACGCACTTGGCGAATGGTCCGCAATGGGTGACGTAAAGCTGATCTGTTTCTTGTCGAGCTATGCCGTGGCGGCGGCCTGCGAGTTCGTTCGGCTGCGGCTGACCGCGCGCGTGGTCCGCTGGGTGGGCGTCGGTTTCCTGACCGCCGGCCTGGTGGCGCACACGTGGTATCTGTGGGACCGGGGTACGCGGTTGAACCTGCCCCCGTTGCTCAGTTCCACACAGGACTGGATGCTCGTTCTGGCCTGGATTGCGGCGGTGTTCACGCTGTTTCTGACGCTGATCGACCGCCGGGTCGCCGTGGGGTTGTTCTTGTTGCCGTTCATCGTCGCTCTGGTGGCGGTCGCCTCGCTGGCTCCCAGTGAGCCCAACGAACTGGTGCGGCAGGCCGCTCGGGGAACGGCCTTGCGCAACTGGGGGATGCTGCATGCGACGCTGCTGGTCTTCGGGATCGCCGGCGTGCTGATCGCCGTGGTGCTCAGCGCCATGTACCTGTACCAGCATCACCGCCTGCGGGCGAAACACGGCAGCGGACGCGGACCGGTTCTGCCGAGCCTGGTCCGTCTAGCCCGGTTGAACTGGTGGGCGATCGTGATTTCCGTGCCGCTGATCACGCTCGGAATGGCCACCGGCGTCGGGCTGGCGCTGGTCGCTCCGCCGGCCCGCGAGGGCCGCCCCGTCACGCTCCGTGACCCGGTGGTGATCGGCAATGCCATCGCCTGGCTGGTGATGATGGTGCTGTTCGTCTGGCTGCTGCGAGCCGACCATCCTCCCGCCAAACGGGTCGCCCGCCTGACCGTCTGGGTCTTCGGCTTCCTGCTCGTCATGCTGACCGGCTTGCAGATCCTCAGCGGCGGGCCGCTGCCGTCATGGCACCGCTGAGCCCGCAATACCGACTGCCGCTGGTCGGTGCACTTGCGCGTCCATCCATCGATGCTGCCGGCACACGGCGCGAGTCCAGCCGGCGCGAATATGCCCGGGCTACGCGCGCCGGGCCGCGCAGATGTCGAGCGGCGCGTACCGAGCCGCACAGACGAACCGGCCGATGCGTCCCCAATGACCAGCCGCACCGGCACGCCGGGGCGAGGGCAAGAAAAACGGTGGTCCCGCGCCCCGATCTGCGCGGGACCACCGAATATCGAGGTCACGTGCGCCATGCACGCTGCGACGGGGTGGCGATTCCCGACTGCGGTCGGCTCAGAAATTGATCTTCGTTTTCCCGTCGCTGCGAACACCCAAGGCTCGGAAGGTCTGGTAGTCGATCGTGTAGGCGATGAAACGCACCGCTCCGTCACACATCAGCACGTGAATGCCGCGGTTGTGGCGGCTGGAGAAGTTCACGATGTGGTTGGTTGCGCTGGGCGGGTGATGCATCGCCGGCATCATGCCCATCGCCGGTTGACCGACATGTCCCAGTACCAGCGAACCGCCGGCTTCGGTCATCGACGCCATCGCCATCCCGGCCGGACGAGCGATACCCGGCAAGGCCGCGTACCAGGTGCTCGAGGCGTCGACCGGGGACAGCGCGGGGATGAAATCGTGCACGTGCCTCCGCTCTCCGACGCACATGGTCAGTGAAACGCCGTCGGTGATGTCCCGAAACCGCACACTGCTGTTGCGGTAGAACACGCCCGGCTCCGGAGGCGCGCCGGGCGTCATCGTCACGCTGCCGTATCCGAAGACACCGACGTAGTTCGCCGTTGCCAGCTCATAGGTCGGCGATCCACCGGCTGCGGTCACCGTGAAGCGCAGCGGCGCGTCATCCGATGGGCACTTGAAGATTTCCAGACTTTCGCCGCCGTGATCGAGGTTGTGTGGATCGGTGGCGTCTTCGTTCAGATCGAAGTGCCGGTACAGCGGTTCCTGATCCAGAAACGGCAGCAGCATCATGCCCCAGGCGAATCCCGGGCCGGATTCGGCGGACGCGGGATCGGTGGCCGAAACGCCCCGTGCGATGTAGCCCGGCGGAAAACGTCCGTGTGCGTCGTGGTAGTTGTGCAATGCCAAGCCGATCTGCTTGAGATTGTTCTTGCATTGTGAGCGTCTTGCGGCCTCGCGGGCTTGTTGCACGGCCGGCAGCAACAGCGCCACGAGGATGGCGATGATCGCAATCACCACCAGCAACTCGATCAACGTAAAACCGCGGGGCCGCTCGGGCGATGAAATCCGGCTTCGCCGTGCGGCGTGGCTGATCGAATTCCGTGTCGGCCGTGTGCCGACCGAGCCGGAAAACGAGACGTCTCTGTCGAAGTACATCTGGAAACCTCCCCTGCTGTTGATCCATTCGAAGCGCCACCACCGCGTGGGGTGTCGCCTCCGAGTGCGTTTTTTGCGTTCGCGCAGCGCGCGACGCCTCCGTACCGGACGGGATAACAAGACGGTCCCTGCGCAGCGGCGTGTTCAGCCCGTCGCGAAAGACAGCCCGGTCAACAGTCCACTGACCGAGACTCGCGCACAGCCCAGCCGCAGGCGCCGGCGAGACGATTCGAGATCCGCTATGCAGCACGGGGAGGGGGATCGGGTGGGGCGTCACGGAGCCGGCGCGGCCACTGCGCGGTTCGTGTGGTGGTACGGCAGACCAGCGCGCCGCGCGGCACGTCCGGCCGGGAATGGCACGCGGCCGACGGTTGGCGGGCGAGGCCGGTGAGCGGTCCTGCGCCGCAGTTGCAGTTTCGGTCGATGACCGCGCGCGGCTGGCGATGGCCGGTGCATCGGGATTCCGCTGCGGTCACCGCCGCGGTGCCCGCAGAGGACCGTGCCGCGCGTACCGCACCGCGTGAACGGCGCGAACAACAACGGCGGGCGGCACGATCGAGTGGGGCTCGGCCGCAGCAGCAAAGCCCGGCAGCAACGCGTTCGGCCGGACAGCAGCAGCCGCGAAGACGCACGCCAACCGGGACGACATGCGGCACGCCGGCAGCCGTCACCGCGCCCCGAGGAGGGGACCACGCCCGGGAGTTGGATGTCTGCAACCCGAGTGTGGTCGCGGCGAGGATCACGACGCATGTCACATTGCGCAGCCGCGCTGGCCGATGCCGCATCGTTGCCCTGCCTCTGTGGATCGCCCGTCACCGCCCTCCGGCACACGCCGCCGAAAACCCAACTGCGGCCCTGTTCTTGTCACCGGCCGGCCACACGCCGACACCCGTTGGTGCATGGACACCGGTCGGTTTGCCGGTACCCTTGCAGCCGTGGGGTTCAGCCGCGCAGTGTGGCCCCGAGCTTCTCGCGGCACGCTTCGATGACCGCATTCTGTGCGGCGTCGACTTCGTCGCTGGTCAGCGTCCGGTCGGCGGCCTGGAACGTGAGCGTCACCAGGTATGACTTCTTTCCGGGCGGAATCTGTTTGCCCCGGTATTGTCCGCCGAAGGAGACGGCTTTCAAGAGCGGGCCGGCTGCCCGACGGATCACCGCTTCCAGTTCCGCCCAGCGGACGGCTTCGTCGAGCACGAAATTCAGGTCACGGAGCACAGCGGGGTACCTGGGGAACTCGCGAAACTGCGGAATCAATCGGGCGTGCCGTTCCAGTTCGGCCAAACGCAGCTCGACCACCGTGCACTCCTCGTGCAAGTCCAGCCGCTCTCGGGCGTTTCGCGACACTTCACCCAGCCAGCCGAAGGTTTGTCCCTCGAGCAGCAGTCGGGCCGCCCTTCCGGCGGTGAACAGAGCGTTTTCCAACGGTTCCGCTTCGAGCCGCGCGTCCGGCGCAATCCGCTGCAACAGCAATTGCACGATCCCTTTCGCCTCCAGGAACGGGCGGGACGTCACGAAGGCCACCCGCGTCTGTTCGGCTTCGGCGTCTCCCGGTTTCAGTGCCAGGTATACGTTGGCGATTTCGTACAAATCGACTGCGCCATTGCCGCGCCGCTCGTTCTCTCCGCGGACATGCAGCAGGCTGGGAATCAATGTGTGGCGCAGCGTGCTTTCCAGTTTCCATGAGCCGTGATCGACGCGAATCCGTTCGGCCTCCGGATGCGGATCGAAGACTCCGAACTGTTCCTCGGACACCAACGAAGGCGTGATCGCTTCGAAGAACCCGCGCGCGGTCAGCACCTGATGCACGCGATCGATCACCCGATCACGGAGCGTGGCGCGGCTGAGGCGAACGGGCACGACCGCGTCCTCGGGGATTCGATCGTATCCGGCGATGCGAGCCACTTCCTCGATCAGATCGACTTCCCGCTGCAGGTCGCGCCGCCAGGACGGCATGAGGAACTCGGCGCCATCGGGTTGCTGTTCGATCGCTCGACACCCCAGCGCTTCGAGGATCTGTACGCATTCGGCTGGTGGAACGTCGATCCCCAACAACCGCGGAACCTGTGCGAACCGCAGCCGGACGCGGCACGGCGTCTGCGGTGGCGGTTCGCCCGCCCACACGCAGTCCCGCGCCAGCTCGCCGCCGGCAGTGGCCAGGATCAGCTCGCAGCACCGTCGCGAAGCCCAGTCGAGCTGACACGGATCGACGCCACGCTCGAATCGGAACGACGAATCGCTGTGCAGGTTCAGCCGCCGCGCCGTGTTGCGGATCGACAGCGGAGCGAACTCGGCCACCTCGATCAGCACGTCCCGCGTCTGCTCGCTGATCTCCGTC
>RFHO01000067.1 GCA_003696385.1 Planctomycetota bacterium
CTGCGAACGCCGCAGGCAGCGTGTTTTACACCAGAGCGCGGAACTTGCACAGCCACTTGCCGCCGCGTGCGGAGACGCCGACACCCGACGCTGGGTGTCTGTGACCGCCGAGCCGCCCTCCACAAAAAACACCCACACCGGCCACGGACCCGATCCGCGGCCGGTGCGGTGGGATGCCGAAACGACAACACTTGCACGCAGGAAACCGTACTCTTCCGGCGGGCCGGCAGCCGCTCCGTGCCCGTTCCCCGGACGTTTCCCGCCGCCTGATCCGTGAATTGCCGTGAACGAAGCCGACGGCGGTCGAGCGGTCGGCGGGTCAGCGACGGTTCGGGATCGGTCCGAGCGCCGTGGACGGTGCCGGGGGAGCTTCCTGTGGCTTCTTCTCGGTCTCCGGGGCCTGCTGCGGCGTTTGCTGCAGCGGGACATACACGTCGTAGCCCTGCTGGCTGGCCGGGCACCGTTGCAACGGAACCCACACGTCATAGCTGCCATCCAGTTGCGTGTTGTACGCCCGCGTGTGCCAGATCAGTGGATTGGGCGGTTTGGGGATGGCCCCCTTGCGGGGCCCCCAGACCGGCACATGCTGGTAGTAGTATCCGAACTGTGTCGTGTCGGTGGGCTGGCCGACGATGGGATACCGCTTGGCCGCAACCCGATCCGGATGTCCGTACCACTGTTCCGGCCAGTACCGGAAATACGTCAGGTTGTGGAAAACCATCGGGTCCGAAACCGGCGGTGCGTAGCCCCAGTCGGGCGAACGGGCGTAGTAGTGCGGATCCACCAGCCAGCTCACCGCCGGAATCCGCTTGACCTTCCATTTGCCCGCACACAGGGCACAGTGTCCACAGCCGCCGCAGGGCGGCACGCCGTACGCCGCAGCGGCACCGGCGTGGTAGTACCCCAGACCACCCATTGAGGCGGTGCCGTAATAGCCGTTCTTGCCGACCCAGCCGTACCACTGAATCCGATGCCCGCGGCCGTCCTGTCCCGGCACGGAATACACCATCCCGGGCTGCGGGGCGGGCAGCACGCCATAATACGGAACTTCGTCCGCATCCGCAGCGGCCGCGCAACCGGCCAGCACGGCAAAAGCGACCAGCGCCGAGCGAAGGGCCGGTGAGCGGCACGGACGCGAACGCTCGCGACTGCAACACAGGAGGTCTTTCAACCGCATCATGGAACGATTCCTTTGTTTTTCACCGGCCGTGCGGCTTCACCGTCGACGGACCGCCGGCCGTTGCCGACGTGACTCAGCGCGGATAGACGCGGTAGCCGAGCCGTGTGAGCCGACTCGAGGGCGTATCATCACTGTAGTGCATCACGTGTTCGACGTTCGGAGGCAGCGGCACCACCATCGGAATGCCGGTGACCGGATTGGCATACACCTGAGTATCGCGGCGATCGATGTAGTACGGATTCGCCGGATAGACGAGGCTGTAGAACCCGACCGGCGGACAACCGGCACCACCACAGCCGCTGGGCACGAAGTACGCCAGCTTGGCGTGCAGCTTGGCGTTGAACGCCGCGGATTGGATCCGGTTCCGCGCCAGGTACATGGCCCACTGATCCTTCAGCCAGCATTTGGCCGCAAACCAGCCGCCTTCGGCCCCCGGGTCCGCATGTGTGTCCAGGAACGCCTTCGTCCGCCACTTGTAGTACTTCAACTGGTTTTCGATCTCGCCAGTGGTCAGCAGGTACGGGTGGGCATGCGCGAGCGCCGGCGGACAGTACGCAGACGATGCGCCACCGGCTGCGGAGGGTGGGCAACCGTGGGCCGCGACGGCCGGGGACGGCGGACAAGCCGCTTCGGCACCCGGACGCGTCGCCGGTCGGATCGTCGGCGGGTAGCTGATCGCACGCGGGCGGGACGCTTCATTGCCGGCGGCACCACCCGAACCACACGCCGCCGCGTCCTTGCCTTCGATGCCGCGCGCCCGTGCCGCCGGGGGTACTGTGCACCCGCCGGAGTCCGCACAGCCTCCTTTCTCGAAGGCCACCGGCCGCACGGCGAACGCCGGATGCGAGCCACCGCGGATCCGCACGATCCCCTCCGTCGGTCCGCCACCTGCGGATTCCGCGACCGCCGGCCCCGTGGCATCGCCGGCATCCTGCACGGCGCCGGGCGTGCTGTGGGTCAACCCCATGGCGGCCGATTCCAATGGTTCGGCTCCCATGGCATGCAGGCAGACGCACAGCGGGACGCACCAGCACGCCGCCATCACCAGTTCTCCCTTGGTTCTCGGCATCCTTTCAACTCCTTCTGTCTCGATCGCGGGGCCTCGGCAGCGCTTTCCGTCACGCAACACCCGAGGCCCGCAGCGGTTCGGCGGGATTCCGTCCATTCGGTCGGGCATTCAGCGATTCAGCGGAGGCACGAAGCTCGCCCAGATCGGAACGCGCGAGCGGTATTTCACCCGCACGTCCGTCCCCTGCAGAATCCACTTTTCGTGCGATTCCACGCCGAACGGCGTCCACACCCAGCTGCCGATCACGCGGTAGTAGAACGGCGGATACAGGGAGCGATACCGGTGCGGATAAAGCAGCTCGTGCGGCGCCAGCGCCGGCTTGCCGATGATCGTCGCACCGACCTGCAGGGGAATGTTCTGCAGCGGAGCGGGATACATCGGAGCCGCGAACCGCGGCGGCTGGTCGGGCTTCGGACGCACGACCACCTTGGGACGCGGCGCGACGCGACGCGGAGACGTCACCGGGTGACTGATCCGCTGCTGCCGTGGAAAGATCAAAACGGGGCTTTGGCTCGCAACCTGGGCACGTCCGGCCTCCGGCAGCGCCGCACTCACCGCCAGCGCCGCAAGTGTGGCCACGGGAATCAGACGATGCATGGGACACCTCCATGTTGCCGATTGGGCTGAGGGGTTTCGCGAGCCGTACCGGTCAGGAACCCACATCCGGCGAACAGCGGCAAAACGGCTCGCGTGCGGGACGGATCCCGCTTGCTTACGATTCGGTCATGGCGCTGCGTCATGATCAGCCGGTCGATCCGCACGCGACGGTTCCGCCTGTTGTTCCGAGCTTGCGGGACGAACAGCTTCGCTCGCCCGCAGTCCCGAAAAATTCGGCGCGGGCGAAACGACCGCTACCAGCGACAAGACCGGTGAAGAGGGCCTCGCCCGAATTGTTTGCCCATCTTGCGCCGGTTCTGCCGGACGAACGCCTGCCTGCACGAACGCAACGACACCAGGCAAGCCGGACCGCCGGCGATGAATCCTGTCTCCGTCGTGCCGGGACGGCCCAGGCGTGCCGCCGCGGCGGGACGGCAGCCGTCCGCGGCCCCGGCGCCGGACAATCCCACCGGCCCGCACGCTGCCCCAACGACGACCGGATCGCATCACAATGAACCGACCGTCCGACGACATCCGGGTATGGGAGCAACTGCGGCGCACGCCCCAGCTGCTGGTCGAGTTGACGTCGACCGATGCGCCATGCGCCGAGCACGAACTGCGGGTCCAGAAACGGCTGCGCGCGCGGTATCCGCCGGATCTGGTCCGTGCCGCCGTCGAACTGATCCAGGCCCGCCAGCGGGCGCGTGGGAAGTTCAGCCGGGCCGACCGGATGTGGTTCGATCGTCGGGGCGTCGAACAGGCAACCGACGAACTGATCGCCCGCCGCAAGGCCGAGCGCTTCGCCGCACACCCGGAAGTGGTGGACCTTTGCTGCGGCGTCGGCGGTGACACTATCGCTCTCGCGCAGCGGACCGGGGTGGTGGCAGTCGATGAAAGCCCGCTGGCA
>RFHO01000443.1 GCA_003696385.1 Planctomycetota bacterium
ATCGCCGACGAGACGGTCGAAGAGGACGAGCCGTTCTACCTGGAGCTCGTGGGAATCCAGAACGCGCAGCTCAACGGACCGGCACGAGCCACCGGCTACGTCCGCAACAACGACGTAACAGTGGACCTTCTGGTCCCGATACCGAACCAAGGATTCGTCGTCAAAGAAGGCGAGACAGTGTCTGTTAACATCGTGACAGAGGGTCTCACCACAGCGATGATCAACGGTTTGGACGTCTACGTGAACAGTTGGACAAAGCCGATAACGACTACACCGAATCTGGATCACGACCACATTCCAGAAACATCGCCCGCGGTGAGGCGCCTGACTAAGCAGTTTCCACCGCCGATCAAAATCAGCACTGTCGACGACAATCAGGCAGAGCCAAAAGAGTACTTCTTTATCCTGATCGGCGTCAACGACACGAAAACGTCCTCAGAGGCGCAAGTTAGCGTCGACGACGAGCCCGTTGCCGGTGTGCAGATCGTGGATAACGACGCGTGATGGGGTTGATAGCCCGATGGCGAGAGTTAGCTCGTTTATGCGTGCGAAGGAGAATGCAATGGTGCGACAGCGAATACAAAACCAAGCCGCGGCCGTGACTCGGTGTGGCATGCTATGTTGTTTCTTGCTCACGCTCGCCGGAACGGCTGCAGCTCAGACGGAAGCCGAGGCCTTAGACAGCTTCTTGAAGGAGTTCGAGACGCGTGCTGCCGCGGCCGAGAAGAAGATCGCCGAAGCCGGTGCTGAGCTTTCGAAGCCAGTCGTTCTCGGAAACTTCGACATGACGGATGTGCACGGCTGCGATCCTTCGGTGGTAGATCGAGTTCGGGATTGGGTCGCACATCCTTTCCATCGACTGGTGGCGGTGAGGATCATGCGCAGTAGTTTCCAGGGAATGAGCATCGACGAGGCAGTGAGGCCATTGTTGATCTTCCAACCGCTTTCGCTTTCACTGCGCATGACGGACTGTGGAGAAGGTGTATGGGCAAGAGTCGCCATTGACAAGTCGTTGCAGGAGCTAGATCTGTTTGGGACCAGGGTTACCGGAGAAAACATGTGGAAAGCTGGGGAGCTGCCGGCGCTGCGACGATTGGACCTTTCTCGGAACGAACTGTCCGACATCGCCTATCCGGGAATTGTAGCGTGCTTTCCGCAGCTGCAGGAACTGTCTTTGGATCGCACGCCGATCACCGACCGCGAATTCCCGTTTCTGGTGCGATTGCGGAATTTGCGGAAGCTGTATCTGGCACACACGAGCATTACCAGTGCGGCGCTCAAAGCCATTCCAGACATGCACAGCCGAGCGGCTTGGGGGGTGGAGGAACTCGATCTCACGGGCACGGACATCGACAACGAGGCAATCACCGGCGGCCTCTCCGAGCTGCCGCGGCTGCAGTCCCTCACGCTTTCCGGCACGAAAGTCGATGCCAAGGGTTTGCGAACGCTGGCGGAGATGACACAGTTCGGGTACTTCCGCCAGCTTTCGTATTTGGATGTCGACGAAACTCAAATCGACGCGGAGACGAAAAAGTACGTCGAAGATGTCATTCGAAAGCACAATTGGGACACGAATTTCCAACTGCGCGTCGTTCCGCGCCGCAAAGATCAGTGATGATGGCTGGGTGCCGGCCGTCCTGATCCGCCGAAACCGAGCCAATGAGGCGGGAGCGCGGGCAGCGCGGCTGCCGGAACAGCGGAGGTCGCGAGCGGCCCGCGCCGGCCGCGGGGGAGGTATTGTGGGCCGAGGTGGCCCGTGTGCTTCAGGTTTGCTTGCTGTCGCGGCGCGGAGGCGGCTGATGGCCTCGAATCGGGCCGGGCTGGCGTACATTCCGTTGGTGCCGAGATCGGCGTTGTCTTGCGCAACGGCCGCCGTTTGGTTTTCGGTGATCCGGTCTCGCGGCCCGGCGAGGCGAGGGCGGCATTGTCTTGCGCGACGGGTTGCTGGAGGGCGGGCGCAGCGGGCGGCTGACGGAGTGGGCCGCGCAGGCCGAGTGAATGCAGGGACCGCAGCGGGAGCTGGTTGTGGCTCAGCCCCAGGGCGTGGGAGCGCCGGCGGGCGGCAGTTCGGCGAGCTGCACCCCTGCCACTTCCGGGTGCTTGCGGATTTCGGCCAATGCCTCTTCGGACGGTCGATTGTCGAGGTTCAACACGGCCACGGCGGCGTCACCGCGTTCGCTTATGACGCGGCCGGCAACCGCACCGGCGTCACCGACCCGTTGGGCAACACCACCAGCTACACATTCGACGCCCTCGACCGCGTCACCGCGATCACGCAGCCCGATCCGGACGGCCCCGCCGGACCGCTTTCGGCTCCGACCACCAGCTACACGTTCGACAACCTCGGCCGCATCACCAGCGTCACCGACCCGCTGGGCAATGTGACCAGTTACGGCTACGACGTCCGGTCCCGCCGCACCAGCGTCACCGACGCCACCGGCAACACCACCAACTTCGCCTTCGACGCCGCGACCGGCATAGCGACGCGCGATGGCCGCCGTCTCGTCTTCGCTGTGGTCGTCCACCACGACGATGCGACAG
>RFHO01000068.1 GCA_003696385.1 Planctomycetota bacterium
CCCCGCGACGTCGCTGCGGGCGGAGACCGGCCGTGAAACAGACGCCCGGTCGGTGCTGCCGGACGTTCTGGCGGCGATCGGAAATCGGCTGCGGCAGTGGCAAGGTGGCGGCTTCCAAGCCCTTCGCACCGATTGGAGCGAGCGGTGTCGCGACATCGGCCGCACCGTCCGCGTCACGGATGCCGACGTCGGCGGAACGCAGCGTATCGGACGGGTGACGGGCTTCGGCGACGCCGGCGAACTGCTGCTGCGAGCTCCAGACGGTCGTGTCCTGCCGGTCTGGTCCGGGGACGTGCTCGACTGGCAGCCTCGTTGGTGAAACGGTAGCCCGCGGCAACTCGAGCGGCGCAACGGACGGCCACGGGTGACGGGCCACAACGGCCGTTTCGCCGCGCAGCGACTCCGTCGCCTCGCCGTGGCCCCGTGAATCGACCCGGCCCTCGGGCGACCAGTGATCGTCATTCGCAGCACACGCGGCGGCTGTAGTAGTGACACAGTGCCACCGCAAAGGCGTCGGCCACGTCGTGCGGCTCGGGGAGCTGCGGCAGGTTCAGCTCGTTTTGCACGGCGCGCTGAATCTGTTCCTTCGAAGCGCGGCCGCTGCCGGTCAACAGCCGCTTCACCTGCGTGGGGGTGTAGTGAACGACGGGAACGCCGTAATCGACCGCGGTCAGCAGGATCCCGCCGCGCGCATGAGCCATCAGCAGGGCCGATTTGGGATTGCGGACGAGTGAGAACACCTGTTCGACGGCCAGCACGTCGGGCCGATAGTCCTCGAACAATTGCCGCAGCCCGACGACGATTTCATGCACGCGTTCGGCCAGCGAACTGCCGCGGCGGGTGCTGATGATTCCGGCTTCGCACAGAGCCGGCCCGCGGGGTGTCCTGCGCAGCACGGCATAGCCGGTGCGGTTCAGCCCCGGATCGACCCCCAGCACCACATGATCGCGCCGCGGATCCGCGGTTCGGGCCGGCGGCGAAGCCGCCGCGCCGGCGGCGGACCGGCCTGCCGAATGTTCTGGGCGGCCCATGACGACCTCCTTGCGTTCCCGCTGGGCCTCCGGTTCGCTTTCCAACACCGCCGGCGTCCGGCCACTGGTGGCGACCGCGGCGAGCGCCCGCCGTCGGCGGCCGCGTCACTCGCGCCGCCAGCGCGTCCCGTCCGGCCGGTCCTCCAGGACGATGTGCAGTTCCGCCAGCCGATCACGGATGCGGTCGGCCAGCTCGAAGTTCCTGTTCTTGCGGGCTTCCGAACGCAGATCGATCAGAATCTGGATCAGTTGCCCGACGAGTTGGTCATCGGCGCCTGCGGGACGCTGCGGCCGCTTGCGGAACAGGCCGAGGATGCCGGCCAGTTCCTTCAGCAACGTCATGGCTTTTCGAAGAGCGGTTCGGTCCTCGGCGGACAGGGGGCCGGTTCCCGGCGTGCGGGAAGCGATGAAGCCGTTGATCGCCCGCCGCAGCTCGAACAGCACACCCACCGCGCCGCCGGTGTTGAAGTCGTCGTCCATGCATTCGAAAAAGCGGTCGCGGAGCGTCTCGAGTTCCTTGCGGAACTCCTCCGGCAGCCCTTCCAGCGATGTGGTCTGATTGCGGCGGGTGGGCGCGGGCAGGGCGTAGAAATCCTCGCCGGTCAGTTCCTCGAACGTTTCGATCAGCCGGTAGAAGCCTTCCAGGCTCCTGGCCACTTCGGCGATCCGTTCTTCGCTGAAGTCGATCGGGCTGCGGTAGTGCGTGTTGAGGATGAACAGGCGGATGGCTTCGGGTGAGAACTTCTCGAACAGCTTTTTGACGGACTCGGCGCCCTTGGACCCGGCCAGCTTCACGGCCTCCTGCTCGGCCTGCTGTTCGGTCAGGTCGCCATACCGGTTGTGTGCTCCGCCGACCTTTCCCGCGCCGGAAGCTCGCAGCAGGCCGTTGTGCAGCCAGTACTTGACGAACGGCTTGCCCGTGCAGCACTCCGATTGGGCCAGCTCGTTCTCGTGGTGGGGAAACAGCAGGTCCAATCCGCCGCCGTGGATGTCGAGCGTTTCGCCCAGGTATTTCATGCTCATCACCGAGCATTCGATGTGCCATCCCGGACGCCCCGGTCCCCACGGACTGTCCCACGCCGGCTCGCCCGGTTTGGATCGTTTCCACAGCGCGAAGTCGGCGGGATTCCGTTTGCGTTCGTCGGCCTCCACCCGCGCTCCGGCCAGCATCTCGTCCAGCCGCCGGTGACTGAGCTTGCCGTAATCCGGGTCCTTCGTCACGTCGAAATAGACGTCGCCGTCGACTTCGTAGGCATGGCCCTTTTCGATCAACCGCTGGATCGCCGCAATCATCTCCGGGATGTGTTCAGTGGCGCGGGGGAAGTGGTCCACGGTGTCCACGCCGATCGTCCGCAGGTTCTCGAAGTAGTCCTGCTCCATGCGGCGGGCCAGTTCCTGCACGGAACAGCCCTGTTCGCGGGCCCGATTGATCAGCTTGTCGTCCACATCCGTGATGTTGATCACGAACGTGACGTCATAGCCGAGGTACGTCAGGTACCGCTTGATCGTGTCGAAGATCACCGGCCCGACGAGATGACCGATGTGGGCCGGTTTGTAGACCGTCGGACCGCACAGGTACATCCGCACCTTGCCCGGTTCGATCGGCTGGAACTCCTCCTTGCGGCGGGTCAGCGTGTTGTAGACGCGCAAAGTCATGCCGAGTGTCGCTCCCTCTTCGACGTTCCCACACTCCCTCGTTCGCCACCATGAGACGGCCGTCGACGTGCCGGCGTTCCCACGGCCCGCGGCAGCCGAAGCCCACGCCGCCGAGGCGCCGATCGCCGCGGTGCCGTCCGATCGCCGTGTGGCGCTCGCCGCACCGTCTCGCCCGTCGCACTGCTCCGGGCGATCGTTTCACCATCTCGCACGTGTCCGGACACCCTGCCTCGGCCGGCGGAATCACGCGGCGGCCGAGTCACGCACCAGTAACACGGCGACGTGCGCATCGACCGCCTCGCCGCGGCCGACCGCTCCCACCGCCTCACCGGTCTTGGCCTTCAGGTTGACGCATTCCACATCGACCCGAAGCAAGCCGGCCAGGCGGTCGCGGATCTGCGGTTTGTACGGCGCCAGCCGCGGACGCTCCAGGAAGATCGTGGCGTCCACGTTCCCCACCTGCCAGCCACGCTCGCGCACGGCCTCCAGCGCCACGGTCACGAATCGCGTCGAATCCGCATCCTTCCACCGCGGATCACGGTCCGAAAACCATTCGCCGATGTCTCCCAGCCCCACCGCTCCCAGCAACGCATCGGTCAGCGCATGCAACAGGACATCGCCGTCGCTGTGCCCTTCCGGGCCGAATTCGGCCGCCACCCGCACGCCGCCCAACAGGAACGGACGGCCGGCGACGAGCCGATGCCGGTCGAATCCGCTGCCGATGCGAAATCCCGCATTCACGGTCGCCGTTTTCCTGCCTTTGGTCGTTCGCTTCCGTCCCGATCCACCGCTGAAGCCGGTCGCAGCCGATCATATCGCACGCCGCGGTCCGCTCAAACCGCCCTCCGCCGCCGGCGCGGCCGCCCGACGGTGCCGCACCCCTGCAATGCGTCGCCTCGCGGTCACGGCGTCGTGCGTTCGCCCTCCGCCGGCACTCGTGCGTCGTTTTCCGACAGGCGTCCCAGCGGCATACCCACAAGACGTTCCAGTTCGATCTGCGCCGCGTTGTATTCGGCGATCGCCAGCACCACCGCGGTTTCCGCTTCCGCCACCAGTTGCAGGCCCTGCACGGCCTCCAGCGGCAGGGCACGCAGGTTTTCCAGCCGTTGCAGGCTCAACCGGAATGTTTCGCCGGCCTGTTCCGCTCGCC
>RFHO01000444.1 GCA_003696385.1 Planctomycetota bacterium
ACGTCACCGTGGGCACGGGGATCGGCGGCGGTCTGGTCGTCGGGGGCGCACTTTACGGTTCCGAGCGCACCGCACGGCCGGGCGGACCGCCTCCGGCGACCTGCGAAATCGGTCACTTGCGCCCGGGGCCAGACGCCGAATCCCCGCAGGAAACGGTCGAATCGATTGCCAGTGGTCTGGGGATGGAAACGCGGGCTCGACGGTTGCTGGCCGCCGAGGCCGCTGATCCCGAACAATCCGACGCGCGGTTCGACCTGCTCTCTCGCTGCGGGACGCCGGAAGCGCTGTCGGCCGAGCACCTCGCCGAAGCCGCTCTGGACGGCAACGAACTCGCCCTGGCGATCATCGGCGATGCCGTCCGCACGCTGGGTTGGGCGATCGCTCAGGTGATCACGCTGCTGGCCCCCGACGTGGTCGTCGTGGGCGGCGGCGTCTCGATGATGCCGGCGTCCCTTTTCTGGCAGCCCCTCCGGGACCACGTCGCAACGTACGTCTTCCCACCGTTGCGCGAGCACGCGATCCTGACACGCGCCGCATTGCAGGAGGCCGTGGTCGTACACGGCGCCCTCGCACTCGCTCGGAACGCCGCGTCATCGGGCGTAACGCCGGACGACGGAAACACACCTTACCCGCGGTCGACTCGGCGTGGCGGCATTTGACGATTACTACACGGACCGCGAATACTGAGTGTTCGACACCGGCGCGGTTCGTGAGCCCGAGACGCCGGGGAAACGGCACTCTCGTATGTCCATCGGCGGCCCACGCCTCCGGCGATTCTCCGACTTTGGGTGGGGGATGCCGCGGCAAACCGGTATCATCGCGGGTGCGCGGCACGCGGAGAACGGACGGACAGCGGCCCTCGGCGCGCCACCGCCGTGCCGTGGCGGGCGATGACACGTTTCCCCCGGCGGACGACAATTCACGCACAACGGCCCCCGGGTGCGCCGGCGCGACGTCACGCTTCGAATGGTCGCCTCTGGTTGACGGTCTGTCATGTCGTACCGGACGCTCAAACGCCTGCTGGGCGAGACGAATTTCGAGCTGAAGTGCCTGCTCCTGTTCGGCACCGGCCTCAGCCTGTTGGCACTCGGGACGTTCGCGGTGTACTGGCACCTGACGTCGCGTCTGGTGCGCAACCAGAACCGCATGATGGGGCGGATGCTGGTCGCTCCGATCCTTCTGGAACACCACTGGAAGTGGGCGGAAGCGCAACCCGAATTCGAGAAATTGATCGGCAAGCTGGCCTCGTCGCTGCGTCCCGAAGACGTCCACGGTTACAAGGCGGCGTTGTTCAAGGCCGACCCGGTCAGCGCAGATGCCGCAAAACGCCCGCCGGACGACGTGGCGTACGAGGCCTTCGAAGAACTCAAACGCGGTCTGGAACACGGCGTGACGGAAGTCGAAAAACGGCTGCCGGACCGCGGTGAGTACCACTACTATGGTGCCATTCTCGCCAAGAAGTCCTGTCTGGACTGTCACTACCACACCGAGCGGGTCACGCCGGCGGGAGTGGTCAAGGTCGCCGAAGGCGACATGATCGGCGTGGTGAAGATCGCTCTACCGCTGGAGCGCGTCGAGCAGCCGCTGCACCGCGTCAACGCGTTTGTGATCACCGCCGAGTTCATCAAGGTCGTGCTCGCCCTGCTCGCCGTGTACCTCGTGGTCCGCTATGTCATCACCCGCCCCGTGTTGCACCTGAAACGCGTCAGCGACGCCATCGCGCAGGGCAATCTCGAGATGCGGGCGGACATCCGCACCGGCGACGAATTCGAGGATCTCAGCCATGCGTTCAATCGCATGCTGAGGTATCTGTACACGGTCCAGGAAGAGCTGCGGCAGGTCAACGCCGATCTGGATGCCCGGTTGGAAGAGCTGGCCCAGGCCAACCTGCAGTTGCACGAAATGAACAAGATCAAGGACGAGTTCCTGGCGACGATGAGCCATGAGCTGCGCACCCCATTGAACAGCATCCTGGGCTTCAGCGAAGTGCTCGCCTCCGCCGACAACCTCACGGACCGACAGAAGCGGTACGTGCAGAACATCCAGTCCGCGGGCAAACATCTGCTGGTGCTGATCAACGACATCCTCGATCTGGCCAAGATCGAATCCGGCCGCATGGACGTCCAGCCGCAGGAGTTCTCGATCGCCGATCTGATCGAGCGTCAGGTCGGCTCGATCCTGCCCCTCGCGGAGCGCAAGAACATCCGTGTCACATGGGAATCGGATCCCCGCATCCCCGTACTGTGGCAGGACGCCGCCAAGATCCAGCAGATCCTCAACAATCTGCTTTCCAACGCCGTGAAGTTCACACCCGAAGGCGGCATGGTTCACGTCTCCGCCGAACTGGTCGACAACGACACGATGGCGCTGGTCGTCTGCGACACCGGAATCGGGATTCCGCTGCAGGACCAGGAGACCATCTTCGACAAGTTCCGCCAGGGCCGATCCGCCAAACGCAGTGACGACCCGCTGGCCCGCGAACACGAAGGCACGGGCCTGGGACTGTCCATCGTCAAGGAACTTTCCGTGCTGCTCGGCGGCGACGTCGAATTGGAAAGCGAGTTCGGCAAGGGCAGCACCTTCCGCGTCAAGCTACCCATCCAGTACCGTCCGCCGCAGGAGCGAACCGACGAGCAGATCGAGGAGGCCATGCGGTCCGCGACCGTCCGTTCGATGCCCGCCGTGGAATGACCGGCGGCTGAGCCACGGCGGAACCGACGACCGACTTCCTCACCGATCGCTGCAAGGACCAACACCATGAAAGGCACACTCGGCTTGGCCCTCTCGGTGGCACTGGGCACGGTCGCCGCCTTTGCCAACTGGATGTATCTCCAGCAACAGGCCGAAAACTACACGCGCGTCGCCTTCGTGGGCATCAAGCCGGGCGTCCGGATCCGCATCGGTGAAAGGTTCCGTCCCGAACACTTGACCAAGGTCGAAATCCCCAAGAACGCGCTCGGCAACCTCGAACTGATCGCCGTGCACTGGGAAGAGCATCCGGCCATCCCGGCCTTCACGGCCACGCGCGAGTTCACCGGTGGCGAACTGCTGCTGCAACAGGACCTGCGGACACCCGCCGCTCAGGATCTCAACCGCATGCTCGGCGAAAACGAAGTCGCCATGTTCCTTCCCATCGACGCGCGGTTCTTCAATCCCCGCCTGGTCAATCCCGGGGATCTGGTGTCCTTTCGCATTCCCCCCGCCCAACCGAACGCCAAGCCGGAAATCATTGGACCGTTCCGTATCCTTGCTCTGGGCAATCGCAAAGGCCGCGCGGAGATCCAACGCGCCGCCGGTCTCCCGAGTGGCGCGGAAAACGTGATTGCCATCAGCGTCAAGACCACCGACGGCGGCACGCAACTGGAGCCGCGGGCCGAGCGGATCGCGACGATCCTGCAGGCCACCAATTTCCGCGGCGTCCAACTGCTGCTGCATCCCGCCCGGCGCTGAGCGTCCTGTACGGCGGACTCCACCGCGCTCCGCGCCACTGCGCCGTTCGGTTGTGACGGCCGTCGGCACACGCAACAATACCGACCGGACGCCGGAGTGCTCCGTTCGCACTTCCGTAGCAGGTTGCCCGCTCAGACGAGCCCGGGGCGCGCCATTCCGCACGCCGTCACGACACGCCGAAGGCGACCCGCGCGAAGTTCGCGGAGCCGCGGCCGCCCGACGCCCGAAGGCCGCGCACATCGGTTCGAACGTGACACGCAGCAGAAAAGGAGTCTTCGACCATGGCCTACACACTGCCTGAATTGCCCTATGCCTATGACGCTCTCGAGCCGCATATCGATGCCCGCACGATGGAGATTCACCATACGAAGCACCACCAGGCCTACATCAACAACGTCAACAAGGCCTTGGAAAACTATCCCGAGCTGGCGGCGAAGCCGATCGAGGAGGTGATCCGCGGTCTGGCCACCGTCCCGGAAGAGATCCGCACCGCTGTGCGTAATCACGGCGGCGGCCACGCCAACCACTCGCTGTTCTGGACGATTCTGAGCCCCAATGGCGGTGGCGAGCCGACCGGCGATCTGGCTGCCGCCATCAACGGCGTGTTCGGCAGCTTCGAAAACTTCAAGAATCAGTTCACGGCGGCCGCCGCAGGTGTGTTCGGCAGCGGCTGGGCGTGGCTCAGTGTCGACGGCGATACGCTGGTCGTCGAAAAAACTCCCAATCAGGACAGCCCTCTGTCCGAGGGTCGAACGCCCATCCTGGGCATCGACGTGTGGGAACACGCCTATTACCTGAAGTACCAGAACCGTCGGCCCGAATACATCGCCGCGTTCTACAATGTGATCAACTGGGACGAAGTGGGACGCCGTTTTGCCGCCGCTCGCGGATGATCTCCGCGTTCACGCTGCCGTCCGGTCTCGTGCGGACCGCAGATTGCCGCACCCGCGGTTGGCAAGGCGTGCCGAGATCCGCCTCCTGATTGCCCGCGGCCCGTCTGCAAGCCGCAGCGGGCCGTTATTTTTTGCCGCCCTCCCGTGTCCTTTGCTGGACTTCCTTCAAGGGGACCAACCGAACGGTCACCTGGCGCGGCCCGGCGGCTTCCCTGGTGATGACGGTCAATCGCAGCGTGCCTCCGGGAGGACGGGTCCGCATCAGGCGCAGGAGCTGATCCCGAAAGCGAACGGGCCTCCCTTCGACCGCTGTGATCACCGAACCGACGGCAAGTCCGGCCTGCGCCGCGGGGCCGTCTTCGACCACTGCGGCCACGTATAGCCCGCGCGTCGACGCGGGATACTCCCGGATGACCTCCGGTGGTTTCTCCCACAGTTCTTCCACGGCCAGCCCCATGTCGGCCGCAACCGCGTCCGTGCGTGAATGCAGCAGATCCCGCACAGCGTGCAACGGAGCAGCGAACAGCAAGCCCTGGGGAATTTCGCGCAGGCTCATCATCGAGGACTGCACCCCGACAACTTCGCCACGTTCATTCACCCATGCCCCCCCAGAGGCTCCGCGGGCCGACAGCCCCGCCACCGGCAGGACTTCGATGTAGCGCTCGTCCACGTACTCGAACGTCGTTTCGTTGCGCGCCACCCAGCCGGGCGTGACCGTTCCATGCCGATACAAAGGACTGCCCACCAGGAA